>DATISV010000305.1:0-3255 GCA_035468505.1 Luteolibacter sp.
CATCGCGGCACTGCGGTGGCTGGCGGAATCCTCGCCGCGTGAAGCGCTTGATGCGCTTGCCCAGGCCACCCGTTCCCCAAGCGATTACCGTCGCCAGCAGGCATGGCAACTCATCGGCACCATTCCGCTCCCCGCCGCGGCCGACCTGCTCGCGAGCGGCCTCGTCGATCTCGCCAAGAAAAACGGCGTGGCCCCGCACGCCATGGAATTGATCGAAGCCGCCGGCAAACGCAGTGAACCGGTGGTGAAATCCGCACTCGCGGCCTTTGTATCCGCCCAAAACTCCTCACAGGATCCGCTCGCCAAATGGCTGACCGCCCTCGAAGGCGGCGATCCCTCGCGCGGCGCGGAACTTTTCGAATCCCACCCCGCCGGCCAGTGCATGCGCTGCCATGCCAGCGGCCACGGCGGTGGCGATGCCGGCCCCGATCTCTCGGACATCGCCCTTCGCGCAGACCGACGCTACCTGCTCGAAGCGCTCGTCAATCCGGCCGCCGAAGTCGCCATCGGTTACGGCATCGCCAGCGTCACTCTCAACGGCGGCAGATCCGTCTCCGGCATCGTGGTGGACGATCAGCCCGCTCACGTGGACATCGACAGCGCGGGCGAAGTCTATCGCATTGCCCGCGGCGACATCCGGATGATGACACCGCCAGTGTCTTCCATGCCGCCCATGGCGATGATCCTGCAGCCCGCCGAAATCCGCGACCTGGTCGCCTGGCTTGCCGGACAAAAAGCGCAGCCCGCCAAAAAGTCCGCCCACAGGAAACCGGTGAAACTCGCGCCCTGACCAGCCAAAGCGCCGCCATTTGGCGTCGCTCTATCAGCACCGGGTTAATGCAAACTCCGTGCGGTTCCCCATGGCTCGGACTTCACCCGAGTTCGCGTTTGCTCTCGTGACGGAGGTCGCGGGCGGCTTCGAGGAAAACGGAGTCCTCGCCGATGTTGACGGCGAGGTCGCCGACTCGTTCGAGCGAGCGGGTGACGAGGATCAGGTGCAGGTAATCCTCGCTGCGGCCCTTGTTTTGTTCGAGCCGCGCGCTGAAGGTCGAATTGGCTTCCTTGTGGAGGCGGTCGAGTTCCTTGTCGCGGGCGTGAAGCGCGGCACCGAGCGTGGCGTTGTGGTCGGTGTAGGCGGAGATGGCGTCGCGCAGCAGGTGGTCGGCCAGCGTGTAGAGCGGCTCGATGAGCGTGCTTTCCGGCAGTTCCGGGCTGGCGCTCATCTTGCGGGCGCGCTTGGCGATGTTGGTGGCGTGATCGGAGATGCGCTCGAGGTTCATCGAGATTTTCATCGATGAAATGACGAGCCGCAGGTCGGTGGCCATGGGGTGGAAACGAACGAGGATTTCCATGCCGAGCTGGTCGATGCGCCGTTCGTGTTCGTCCACCTCGTCGTCGTCGGCGATGACCGCGTTGGCCAGTTCGGCGTTGCGTTCGAGCAGTGCGTGGACGGCGCGTTCGAGATTGTGACGGGCCTTGCCGGCCATGGAGATGACTTCGCCACGGAGGGCGGAAATGGCCTGGTCGAAGTCGTGCAGGATGTGTGGCGTGTGCATGGCGGTTATTGGACGGAGAATTTCAAGACAGCAGACAGAAGACAAGAGAGCCGTGATGACTCGCGAATACGGTGCAATGGCGTGGATTACTCTTCATCTGGTTTCTGGTCTCTGGATTCTGGTTTTCTCATCCAAACCGGCCGGTGATGTATTCTTCGGTGCGCCTCTGGGCGGGGTTGGAGAAGATTCTGGAGGTGAGATCGTATTCGATCAGGTCGCCGAGATAGAAGAAGGCGGTGCGGTCGGAAACGCGCGACGCCTGCTGCATGTTGTGAGTCACGATGACAATCGTATAACTTTCGCGCAACTCAAGGATGAGTTCCTCGACGCGGGCGGTGGCGATGGGATCGAGCGCCGAGCAGGGTTCGTCCATCAGGATGATCTCGGGGTCGACGGCGCAGGTTCGGGCGATGCAGAGCCGCTGCTGCTGTCCGCCGGAGAGGCCGAAGGCGCTTTCCTGGAGGCGGTCCTTCACCTCGTCCCACAGTGCCGCGCCGCGCAGGGCCTTTTCGACGATTTCATCAAGCACGGCTTTTCTTTTTTCGCCGAGGATGCGCGGGCCGTAGGCGATGTTCTCGTAGATGCTGCGGGGGAACGGGTTGGATTTCTGGAACACCATGCCGACGCGGCGGCGGAGTTCCACGGCGTCGATTTCCGGACTGTGGATCTCGGTGCCGTCGATCCGGATTTCGCCGCGGGTCACGCGCGCGCCGGGGATGAAGTCGTTCATGCGGTTGAAACAGCGCAGCAAGGTGGACTTGCCGCAGCCGGAGGGCCCGATGAAGGCGGTGATCTCGTGGCGCGGGATGTCGAGTGTGAGGTTTTGCAGCGCCAGGGTGTCGCCATAACTGAAGTCCACATCGCGGACCTCGATGGCGTGGGGCGGGGGACTTGTGGCGTTGGATGACATGACTCAACTGAAGCGGCCGGTGATGTAGGCTTCGGTTTCCGGGTGGGCGGGTTTTTCAAAGACCTGCATGGTTTCGCCGTATTCGATGACGCGGCCCATGTAGAGGAAGGCGGTGCGGTGCGAGCAGCGGGTGGCCTGCTCCATGTTGTGGGTGACGATGACGATGGTATAACTCTCGCTGAGCTGGGTGATAAGCTGCTCGATTTTGAGCGTGGCGAGCGGATCGAGCGCCGCGCAGGGTTCGTCCATCAGCAGGATCTCCGGCTGGTTGGCGATCGCGCGGGCGATGCAGAGGCGTTGTTGCTGCCCGCCGGAAAGACCGAAGGCGGAGTCGTGCAGGCGGTCCTTCACCTCGTCCCACAGCGCGGCGGCCTTGAGCGAGCGCTCGACGGTTTCGTCGAGTTCCTTTTTGCGGGAGCGTCCGGCCACGCGCAGGCTGAAGACGACGTTCTCGTAGATCGATTTCGCGAAGGGGTTGTATTTCTGGAACACCATGCCGACGCGCTTGCGCAGCGAAATGACCTCCACCGAGGGATCGTAGAGGCTGGTGCCGTTGAGCCGGATGTCGCCCTCGTGGCGCACGCCATCGATGAGGTCGTTCATGCGGTTCATATTGCGCAGCAGCGTGGACTTTCCACAGCCGGACGGGCCGATCAGCGCGGTGACCCGGCGCTCGGGGATGGCCATGTCGATGTCGAACAAGGCCTGGGTGTCACCGTAGTGGAAACTGAAGTTTTCCACGCGGATGAAATCGGGACGGGGCGCTGGAGCGGAGTCGGACATCTTAGA
>DATISV010000306.1:0-2359 GCA_035468505.1 Luteolibacter sp.
TCCGCGACAAGGCGCACCGCGATCATGTCCACTCGCCCGCCGCCATTCCCATGTCGCCCTTCGCCACGCTCGCCACCTCGCCTTCGCTCTGGCGCACCGCGATGACGATGTCCAAGGCGATGAACCACCTCCCCATCCAGGTCGCGCCGATCAAGCCGCTTCAGGATTGGCTCGGTCAACGCACGCTCCCCGAATCTCACGGCGGGGAGTTCCGCAGATGGTTCAAGAATCGCAAGAAGAGTTGAGCCAAATCCCTTTCGTTGCGGATCACGATGAGAGACAGCCCCGCGGAATCCCGTATTCCCGCTCAGGCTGGATATGATCGCCCGCACCAACAGCCCGTGACCAACCGACCATGAAAATCCCAAGCAAACCCGCCCGCATCCTGCTTGCCGCTTCCTTGGCGGCGGTTCTCATTACCCCTTGTGACGCCGCACGGAACACGCCGATCGCCAAGCCCGACTTCACCAAGGGCGACCCGATCCCCGCGGACGCGACCCACGATTGGAACCTCGGTGCCACCGGTTGCCGCGGGTGGATGTTCAGCGACAAGCGGTCCACCGCCGTCGCCCGGCAGATCCGGATCACCAAGGTCGCGAAAGGCTCGCCCGCCGAAGGCGTCCTCGCGCCCGGCGACGTGATTCTCGGCGTGGCCGGCAAGCCGTTTTCCCATGACCCGCGGGTCGAACTCGGCAAAGCCCTGACGGCCGCCGAGTCCGAAGCGGGCGGCGGCAAACTCAGCCTCACCCGCTGGAAAAACGGTGAGACGGATCAGGTTACGCTGAAACTCCCCGTGCTCGGCACCTACAGCGCCACCGCGCCCTATGGCTGCCCCAAGTCAAAGCGCATCCTCGAACAAGGCTGCGAGGCGCTGGCGAAACGCATCGCCGAACCTTCCTACAAGGAGAACCCGATCGTGCGTTCCCTCAACGCGCTCGCCCTGCTCGCCAGCGGCGATCCAAAGTATCTTCCCTTGGTGAAAAAGGAGGCCGAGTGGGCGGCCGGATATTCCGCCGACGCGATGGCGACCTGGTATTACGGATATGTCATCATGTTGCTCGCCGAGTATCAAATGGCCACCGGCGACCAATCGGTGATGCCGGGCCTGCGGCGGCTCGCGTTGGAGGCCGCGAACGGGCAGAGCATTGTCGGCTCATGGGGTCACCGCTTCGCCGGACCCGACGGCCGACTCGTCGGCTACGGGATGATGAACGCCCCGGGCGTGCCGCTCACGATTTCCCTCGCGATGGCCCGCGCCGCGGGGATCGACGACCCGCAACTTCCCAAAGCGATCGAGCGCAGTGCCCGGTTGCTGCGTTTCTACGCCGGCAAGGGCTGCGTGCCCTACGGCGACCACGCGCCGTGGATGAAGTCGCATGACGACAACGGCAAAAACGCGATGGCCGCGGTGTTGTTCGACCTGATCGACGAACCGAAGGAGGCCGAATATTTCTCGCGAATGACCGTGGCCTCCCACGGCGCGGAGCGCGACGAAGGCCACACCGGCAACTTCTGGAACATGGGCTGGGCGATGCCCGGAGTGTCACGCTCCGGACCGCACGCGACCGGCGCTTGGATGCGGGAATTCGGCGCATGGTATTACGACCTCGCCCGCCAGTGGGACGGAAGTTTTCCCCATCAAGGCCCGCCGCAGGCCAAGGGCGACTCGACCCGCGGCTGGGACGCGACCGGCGCCTATCTGCTCGCCTACGCCATGCCGCTCAAGAAGATCTGGTTCACCGGGAAACGAGCGACCCAAGTCCCGCAGCTCGACGCCGCCGCCGCGCGGGAACTCATTCTCGACGGACGCGGTTGGAGTCACCGTGATCCTCACGGCGCCTATGACAAACTGGGCGACGAGGAACTTTTCCAACGCCTCGGCAGTTGGTCGCCGGTCGTCCGCGAGCGTGCCGCGGTCGCGCTCGCTCGCCGCGGCGGGGATCCGGTCCCGGGGCTCGTAAAATTGCTCGAATCCCCGCGGCTCGAATCCCGCATCGGTGCCTGCCAGGCGCTCGCACAATTGAAAGACAAAGCCGCTCCCGCCGTGCCGGCATTGCGGAAAACCCTGCGCGCGGAGGACCTCTGGCTGCGCATCAACGCCGCCGACGCGCTCGCCGCCATCGGTGAAGCCGCCATGCCCGCCTTGCCCGAACTCCTCGAAATGCTTGCCAAGGGACCCACCAAGGAGGACCCGCGCAACATGCAGCAGCGCTATCTCACCTTCGCCCTCTTCAACAAGCGGGGCGGCCTGATCGGCAACTCGCTCGAGGGAGTGGATCGCGACCTGCTCTACAAGGCTGTTGCCGCCGGCTTGCAAAACGAGGACGGCCGGGCGCGTGGCAGTTTCACCAGCGTTTAC
>DATISV010000307.1:0-11465 GCA_035468505.1 Luteolibacter sp.
AGCAACGACTTGTCCTCGGCTTGCTTGATGACCGGAGTGACCAGCCCGTCCTCGACGGCCACGGCCACCGAGAGGCCGATGTGACGGTAGCGGACGATGTGTTCGCCGGCGAACGAGGCGTTGATGGCCGGGACGGTCTGCGCGGCGTTGATCACGGCCTTGAGCACAAAATCGTTGACCGAGTATTTGTTGCCGTGGGTTTTTTCGGCCTGCTCGTTGACCTGCTTGCGCAGCGTCATGAGCGGCGCGGCGTCCACATCGAGGTGGAGGTAGAAATGCGGGAGGGTGACCTTGGAGGTGAGCAGGCGCGAGGCGATGACCTTGCGCATGGTGCTCAGTTCGATGGTTTCGTCGCCTTCCTTGGCCACCGGCTGGATGGCCTGCACGGCGGGAGCGGCGGCGGGTTGCGAGGATGTGGCCTTGGTCTTGGCGGATGCGGCGAGCGCGGCGGCGGCTCCGGCTTCGGAGGATTTCGCCGGTTTGTCCGGTTTGGCGGTGGGCTTCGCGGCACCTTCGACGTCCGCGCGGACAATCCGGCCGGCCGGGCCGCTGCCAGTTACGTTGGCGAGGTCCACGCCGAGTTCTTCGGCCACCTTGCGGGCAAGCGGCGAGGCGATCACGCGGTCGCCGGATTCTTCGCCGTCTGATTCCGCGGGTTTTTCATCTTCAGTCCTTTGTGACGATTGTACTTCGGATTTCTTCTCCGGCTCATCCGCAGCGGCCTCTTTTTCCGCGTTTTTCCCATCGTCCTTATCGTCCTCATCGGAATTCACGTGGAGGTGCGCTTCATCGGGGGCGCGGCCGGAATCGCCGTTGAGGACGGCGAGGATGCCGCCGATCGGGGCTTTTTCCCCGGCCTCCACCTTGATCTCGGTGAGCACGCCATCGTCGAAGGCCTCCATTTCCATGGTCGCCTTGTCGGTTTCGATCTCGGCGAGCACGTCGCCGATCTCGATGTTGTCACCGACTTGTTTGAGCCATTTGACGACGGTGCCCTCGGTCATGGTGTCCGAGAGCTTGGGCATTTCGATATTGATGGACATGGCGGATGGAAACGGGTGCCGGGAGGATGGGAAAACAACGGTCGATTGCCAGTCTTTTTGCGACGGCGGATTCCTGCGGGACAAGAGAAAGCGCGGTGGAGGGCATCCTCCGCCGCGCTGGAAATTCAGGATTGGGCCACGCCGATCAGGGAGCGAGCGGCTTCATGGTGGGAATCATGCCCATGTGCGGGCTGCCGGTCGCGCTCTGGGTGGTGGCCATTTTCATCAAAGATTCCGAGGTCGTGCCGCAGCAGTCTTTCTTCGGGCAGAAGAAACGGACGCAAGGACCGCAGGAGACGCGCTTTTTCTTGGTCACGGTTTTGTAGCGCGGAACTTTTTCCTCGATGGTTTGGGTCATGCCGCCTTTGCCGCCCTTGGCGCTGCCGGGGGTGTAAACCTCCTTGGTGACGATGTCGTAACCGCAGGTTTTGACCTGCTTGGTCTCGGTGGTGTAACCGGCCGATTGTGAACTGATGCCGAACATCGAGCAGCAGGACGACATGCCGAGCGAGAAAGCGGCGAGCGAAAGGATGAGGGCGAGTTTTTTCATTGGAATGAAGGTTGGTGGATGATGGGGAACGGTTTTCAGAACAGGCAGCAGCAGGAACCGAGACTGAGGACGAGGATGGCCAAAGCCAGTTTCAACAGCGTGCGTGTTAGCATGAAGGGATGCTGGAAAAGGCCCGCAGGCTTGGCAATGAAAAAGACAATCTGAGCCGGCTGTGTGTCCTAACCCGCGCGCTCCGGCGTGATGGTCGCATCGATGCGGCGGGATCCGCGTTGGACGATGATTGCAGTTGGCCGCCCCGGAATCAGATAGAAAAAGGCGTCCGGCACGTCGGCGTAGGCCCGGATGGCGCGACCGCCGACTTGCAGCAAGACATCGCCGGGACGGATGCCCGCGGCCGCCGCAGGCGAACCGGGAAGCACACGGACGACGCGAGCCTCGGAGTTCTGGGCGTTCAAAGTGAGTCCCAACCGCGGGCGGACGAGCACGCCACCGCTGCGGATGTCGCGGCCCACCCGGTGCACGGCCTCGGCCGGGATGGCGTAGGCGGTTTGGCTCTTGCCGGCGCTCTGGAACACGATGCCCGCAATGCGCCCCCGCTCATCCATGAGCGGGGTTCCAGGCGGTGGCACCTCGCTCTGGAAATCCACTTTCAGCAAGGCGAGCGGCAGGATTTTCCCACCCACTTTCTTTTCCCAACCGGCAATCCGGCATGGAACCGGCCCATCGATGGTGGCCGCCGTCACCGATGTGCCGATGCAGCCGGCGGCGGAATCGAGCCATGCGTTTCCACGTTGGCCGATCTTGGTTCCGCGATATTCCAGAAATCCCAACCGGCTCACCGGATCGTGACCGATGACGCGCACGGCAGGTGTGGGTTGTTGCGGATTGGCGCCACGTGGAACCACGGTGACGTGGATCGGCGGGTCCGCGCACGGCACGACCACGGATTCACAGGGTTTACCGCCGGCTAGCGCGGGAAAACCGATTCTCCCGAGAGGTTCCGCGGCGGCCATGGTTGCCACGGCGAATATCCAGAGAATGCCGCAAAGACCCGCCAGAATGGGGGATGCCGGCCTGACGCCAGTCAGGCGTCCGGGAGGATTTTCCATGTGTGGAAATCGCTCCCGGTTAAAAAACCTGTTCGCCAATGCTGCCCTGGGTCTCGGGACTCAGGTCCAGCTCTTCGAGTTGCTCGACCGGTTCCGCGGCAGGCAACACCTGGTAGTTCACCGGTGAGGGCTGGGTGTCGATCACCTCCGCGCCGCGCGGAATCAGAATGAAGGCAATTGTGGCGGCGGCGTAGGCCAGACCGGCACCGTAAACCAAGCGCGAAGCGCGGAAGTCGGTAAACCAAGCGGAAACACCGCCGATCAGCGCGCTGATGCCGCTTTTCGCGGAAACCCGCTCACGCTGGCGGTGGTGGAATTCACAAAGGAAATCCTGCCAGTATTCCTCCCCGGGAAGCTCATGGCGCTTCAGGGCGAGCAGGGTTTCGACTTGTTCAACGGTTGGTTTCACAACGTTTGATGGTTAGGATTTACAAAATATCACCCACCCGGGCAAGGGAAATTTTAAAATCTTTCGTTCCAGAGATCCTGCAAGGCGGACTGGAGGTGGATGTGGGCGTAGTGGAGTCGCGAACGAATGGTGCCTTCGGAAGTTTTGAGCACCTTGGCGATTTCCGCGTGGGACATGCCTTGGATGTCGAACATCGTGACGACCATTCTGTGGGGTTCAGACAGCTTCTGCATGGCTTCGTTCAATTTCACCTGCAGTTCGTTGAGATTGCTCTGCTGCTCGGGGTTGGCCTCGTGGGTCTGATCGATGAGTGCGGGGTCCTGGTGGGCATTGGCATCCAGCTCGTTGAGGCTGAGGCCGGCGCGGCGCTTTTTCTTTTTGAGGAAATTGAGCGTCAGGTTGACCGCGATCTGATAGATCCAGGTGTAGAACGTGGAGCTGCCGCGGAAGCTGCCGAGCGACTGGTAGGCGCGGGCGAAGATTTCCTGAAGCAGGTCGTGGGTGTCCTCCTTGTGGGAGGTCATATGGTAAACCAAGCCGTAAAGCTTGTCGCCATACTTGAGGATCAGGGCGTCGAACGCGCGGGTGTCGCCCTCGCGGGCGCGCGTCACGAGCTCCTGGTCAGGGTCGGGGGGACGGGGCTGACGGAACATTCGGGTGGGTGCGGGTGTGCAGCGGGTGGATCATACACCCGGCACCCGCGCTGTAAAGGCGGCAGCGGGTGCAAACCACCACCACCCGGTCACGCCCCGCCGCCGGCGATATGGGCGAACTTTTCGTCGATGAATTTGAGTACCAGTTCCTCGGTTGCTTCGTCTTCGAGGCGCTCCACGACTTCCACCGAAAACCCGCGGGCGATGAGCTGGCGGGCGCTGACGGGATCGATGCCACGGGCGCGGAGGTAGAAGATCTCCTCATCCTGGATCTGCGCGGAGGTGGAACCGTGCGAGCATTTGACCTGGTCGGCGTTGATTTCGAGGCCGGGCATCGAGTTGGCCTCGCAGGTGTCGCTCATCAGCAGGTTGCGGCAGGTCTGGTAGGCGTCGGTGTGGTGCGCGCCTTCATCGACGAAGATCAGGCCGGAGAAGATGGTCTTCGAGTTATCATATAGCGAGTTCTTGTACAACAGATCGCTGTAGGCCCCCTCGGAGACATGGTGCTGGAAGGTGCGCTGGTCGTATTCCTGCTCGCGGGCGGGGATCGAGACCGAGAGCATGTCGGAGCGCGAGCCCGGGCCTTCGAGGCGGGAAAGGCATTCGTTGCGCGCCCAGGATGCTCCGGTGTTGAGGATGAAACCCATGGCCGAAGCGTCGCGCGCGGTGGAGGTCTCGTTGATCTGGATGACGCGGGTGACTTCGTTGAGCGCCTGGATGGCGACGTAGTCGAGCTTGGAGTTCGGGCCGGCGTTGAGGTCGTTGAAGGGGATGGCGAGACCGGGCTCCAGTTCCTCGGCGGAACGGAAGATATCGATCACGCGGACCTTGGACGACTTGCCGGTGACGACCAGCGTGTGCGGGAAGATGACGGTGTTGGCACCGGCGATCCAGTGATGGACTTCGATGGCGCTGGCGACCTCGACGTTGTCGGCGACATGCACGAACAATCCGTCGGCGAGCATCGCTTCATGCCATGCGGCGTATTTCGCCGAGCCAAGGCGGGTTTCCTGCCGCATGAAATGTTTCTCCACCAGTTCGCTGTGGGAAACGAGCGCCTCGGCGAGCGGCAGGCAGATGATGCCGTCGGGGAGGTTGGATTCCGAGTGGACAAGCGTGTCGTTGATGAAGATGAACTTCGCGGCGGTGCGCTCGATGCCGGTGGAGCGGGCGATGAGATCATCGGGCCCCGACAAGGTCGGGGCGCTCCGTGGCTGGAAGCCGTCGAAGTCGAGTTGCTTGAGGTTGGAGAAACGCCAGGTCTCGTCACCGCGCCTGGGGGCGGGGAGGGATTCGAAGCGTTTTTGCGCGGCTTGCTGGCGGGTCGTGAACCAGTCTGGAAGTGTAGTAGTCATGAAGATACAAGTCTTATGGGTCCTGTGAGTCTTATCAGCCGACGCTGCCTTCCATTTCGAGATCGATGAGGCGCTTCAGCTCCACCGAATATTCCATCGGGAACTCGCGGACGAGGTCGTTGATGAAACCGTTGACGGCGAGTGACATGGCGTGGCCTTCGTCGATGCCGCGTTGCTGCATGTAGAAGAGCATTTCCTCGGACACTTGGGAAACCGACGCCTCGTGCTGGGTGGCGTGCTGGTTGCCGCGCACGGTGATGGCCGGATAGGTGTCGGTGCGCGAGTGGCTGTTGATGAGCAGAGCGTCGCATTCGGTGTTGTTCTTGCAGCCCTTGAGGTGGCGCGGGATGTGAACCTGGCCGCGGTAGGTGGAGCGGCCCTCGCCGAC
Organism: Luteolibacter sp.; assembly: GCA_035468505.1. Lineage (GTDB taxonomy): Bacteria > Verrucomicrobiota > Verrucomicrobiia > Verrucomicrobiales > Akkermansiaceae > Luteolibacter. The sequence goes on from DATISV010000307.1 coordinate 5,469, forward strand.
GGAGATCGACTTGGAAACGATGTTGGAGGTCGTCTCGTCGGCGGCGTGGATCATCTTGGCGCCGGTGTCCTGGTGCTGGCCGGTATTGGCGAGCGCGATCGAGATCACCTCACCGCGGGCGCGGCGGCCCTTCATGATCACGCCGGGGTATTTCATCGTGAGGCGTGAGCCGATGTTGCAGTCGATCCAGCGGACTTCCGCGTCTTCCATGGCGAGGCCGCGCTTGGTGACGAGGTTGAAGACGTTGCTGCTCCAGTTCTGCACGGTGACGTACTGGATCTTGGCGCCCTTGAGCGCGACGAGTTCCACCACCGCGGAGTGCAGCGTGGTGGTTTCGAATTTCGGCGCGGTGCAGCCTTCCATATACATCACTTCCGCGCCTTCGTCGGCGATGATGAGGGTGCGCTCGAACTGGCCGAAGCTTTCCGAGTTGATGCGGAAGTAGGCTTGCAGCGGCTGCTTCAACTTCACGCCCTTCGGGATATAGATGAAGGAGCCGCCGGAGAACACGGCGCTGTTGAGCGCGGAAAACTTGTTGTCGGAGGTGGGGATCACCTTGCCGAACCACGGGCGGAAGATTTCCTCGTATTCCTTGAGACCTTCGGAGGAGGAAACGAAGATGACGCCCTGCTTGGACAATTCCTCCTTCATGTTGGAGTAGCTCGCCTCGGAGTCATACTGGGCCTCGACGCCGGCGAGGAACGCGCGCTCCTGCTCGGGGATGCCGAGGCGCTCGAAGGTTTCCAGAATCTCGGGCGGCACCTCGTCCCAGGAACGCTTGGGCTTCTCACCGTCCGAGAGATAATAGCGGATCTTGTCGAAATCGATGTTTTCGAGGTCCTTGGTCGCCCAGTGGGTGGGCATCGGCTTGTCGAGGAAGGTCTTGAGCGCCTTGTGACGGAACTCGCGGACCCATTGCGGGTCCTGCTTCACGTCACAGATGTAATCGACCGTCTTCGCGCTGAGTCCGCGGCCTGCGTCATACTTGTGGCGTTCGGGGAAAAAGAAATCGCCCTTGCTGCGGTCGATGTTGATCGCTTCATGGGTTTCCTGGTCGAGAACTGCGGTGGTTGTTTCCGGGGACATGGCTGTTGGAATTTGATATTTGAGGTTTGGCATGGCGGTTTCAAACCGCCGCCACGGTCAGGCGAGTGCGGCTTCCTTGAGGAAATCGTAGCCGTGTTTTTCCAACTCGTGGGCGAGTTCGGGGCCGCCGGAGCGGACGATGCGGCCCTCGGCCATTACGTGGACGTGGTCGGGCACGATGTAGTCGAGCAGCCGCTGGTAGTGGGTGATGAGCAGGATGCCGCGCTCGGGCGAGCGCATGGCGTTGACGCCCTTCGCGACGACTTTCAGCGCGTCGATGTCGAGGCCGGAGTCGGTTTCGTCGAGAATGCAGTATTGGGGATCGAGCATCATCATTTGCAGGATCTCATTGCGTTTCTTCTCGCCGCCGGAGAAGCCCTCGTTGACGGCTCGGCCCGTGAACTTGCGGTCCATTTCCAGCAGGTCCATTTTGGCATAGAGGTTCTTGTAATAGGCGACGGCGTCGATTTCCTCGCCCTCCGGCAGTCGGGCCTGCAGCGCGGCGCGGATGAAGTTGGCATTGGAAACGCCGGGGACTTCGGACGGATACTGGAAGGCCAGGAAGATGCCGGCGCGCGAGCGTTCGTCGATCGACATTTCCGCGATGTCCTCGCCGTCCACGGTGACGCTGCCACCGGTGACCGGGTAGGATTCATGGCCGGCGATCACCTTGGAGAGGGTGGACTTGCCTGAGCCGTTGGGGCCCATGATGGCATGGACTTCGCCTTGCGGGACTTCAAGAGTGACGCCCTTGAGGATTTCGGTGCCGTCTTCGAGCGTGGCGTGGAGGTTCTGGATGTGGAGGCTCATGGTGGAATGGATTATTGGTGATTGGAAATTTTGCCGCGGAGGGTGATTTCGATATCCTCGACCACCGCGCCGGCTGGCAGGTCGAGCACGTCGGCGAGGGTTGCGCCGGGTTTGAAATCGATGTCGTGAATCACGCCGGTTTCGGCGTCGTGGAAATGCCCGTGCTCGCGGAGGTTCGGGCAGAAGCGCGACGATTCGCGCTCGAAATTCACCTGACGGATCACGCCGTGCTGCACGAGCGCTTCGAGGCAGTTGTAAACCGTGGCCAACGAGAGGTTCGGCAAGCGGTCCTTCGCCTTGATGAAAACCTCGTTGGCAGTCGGGTGGTTCCGTTCCTCGATCAGAATCCGGTAAATCTCCTGGCGCTGCCGCGTCATGCGAAGGCCGGCGATTTCCTCGGGAATCTCCGGTGCGGGTTGGACTTCGTTGAGCTTGCTGACCATGGCGGCGGCAAGCTAGATGGGCGTCAACCAATATCAAGAATTATTCCAATTCCAGTTTGATTTTTTCGCAATCCATTGGTTTTCAATGTCTGTATTTCAGAATTGTTGCCGAAATCGCCATTTCTCCGAACTTGCCGGCGGGCGCGAACCGGCTACCTTGCGGCGGTTCACCACACCCACATGTCCGCATTTTCCACCGTTCTCCAGGTCAGTTTGCTGATCCTCGTCGTCCTCGTCATTTTCAACATCATCATTTTCGTCCACGAGCTGGGCCACTTCTGGGCGGCGAAATGGCGCGGCCTGCAGATTGACCGCTTCCAGATCTGGTTCGGCAAGCCGCTGTGGAAAAAGGAAATCAACGGCGTGCAATACGGCCTCGGCTGGATTCCCGCGGGCGGCTTCGTGGCGCTGCCACAGATGGCACCGATGGAGGCGCTCGAAGGCTCGCGCGAACCGGGTGCCAAGCCGCTCGCGCCGATTTCCGCGATGGACAAGATCATCGTCGCCTTCGCCGGGCCGCTGTTTTCGATGCTGCTCGCGCTGGTCACCGCGGTGGGCGTGTGGGCGGTGGGGAAACCGAAGGATTTCATCCCCTCCACCGTGGTCGGTTTCATCGAACCCGGCTATCCGGCGGAACAAGCCGGCTTGCAACCCGGCGACCGCATCGTCGCGATCAACGGCGAGGAAGTGCACGGCTTCGCGGGCTCGCTGGATTCGATCACCGAACGCGTGGTGCTCAGCCGCGGCGAAAAGATCGCCTTCACCGTCGAGCGGCCGGGTGTCGATGAGCCGCTCACGCTGGTCTCCGGATTCAAGACCGAGGAGTCACGCTGGTTCCAGCGTCGAGGTCTGCGCGAGGTGGGCATCGCCCCGGCGGGCAAGGTGGTCATCGGCGAGGTTTACCAAAACAGCCCCGCCGCCCGCGCCGGCATCGTCAAGGGCGACGAACTGCTGGAAGTGGACGGCAAGCCGCTCTTCAGCATCGTGCAACTCGCCAGCCATCTCAAATCGATCGACTATCAGGCCGCCGACATCATCGTGAAAGCCGCCGACGGCTCGCAGCGCACCGTTTCGCTCAAACCCGTCAAGCCGGTGAAACCCGCGGATTCCGATCCGATGATCGGCGTGCGCTGGGACGATTCCGGCGAAGTCGATACGCGCATCGTCCGCCCCGGGCCGTTCCAACAGGTGGCAGACAGCCTGCGCATGATGTGGGTCACCATCACCTCGGTCATCGCCAAGGATTCCAACATCGGCATCGACCACCTCAGCGGCCCGGTCGGCATCGGATCGCTGATCTACGACCTGCTGCTGACGGAAAACGGCTGGCGTCGCATCCTCGCCTTCGTGGTGCTCTTCAATGTGAACCTCGCGGTGCTCAACATGCTGCCTTTCCCGGTGCTCGACGGCGGCCACATCACGCTCGCCGTGCTGGAAAAAATCGCCGGCCGCCCTGTCCGCGCGCGCGTGCTGGAAGTCCTGCAAACCGCCTGCGCGCTGCTGCTCATCTCGCTGATGCTGTATGTCACTTCCAAGGACGTCGGCGACCGCTTCGGCCGCGGCGGCTCGCGCGGCGACCGGACACCGGTGTTCTCGGCCGATTGAAAATCCCGCCATCAGCACGTTCCTCCAACTGCATCTGCTGGTCGTCATTTTCGCGGCGACCACCATCCTCGGCCGGCTGTCGACCGTCAGCGCGCCGGTGCTCGTGACATGGCGCTGCCTGCTCGCCGTGATCGGCGCGTTCCTGTGGGTGGCGCTGGTGCGGAAACGGAAAATTCTGTTAGACGGCGGACAGGTTGCGAAGCTGCTGGGCATCGGCGCACTCATCGGCCTGCACTGGCTGTGCCTGTTCGGCGCGGTGAAGCTCGCCAACGTCTCGATCGCGCTCGCCGGGCTGGCGACGCTCTCGCTTTTCACCGCGTTCACCGAGCCGCTGCTCACCCGCCGCCGCATCCGGCCGTTCGAGGTGTTTCTCGGCGGGATCGTCTGCGCCGGCATCTGCCTGATCGCGGGCGTGGAAAAAGGACACCTGTTAGGTCTCGGCGCGGCCTTGCTCAGCGCCTTGCTCGCCGCCGTGTTCATGGTACTCAACCGCGGCATCGTCGTGAAAGGCGGCGACCCGATGACCATGGTTGGCTGGGAAATGCTCGCCGCCACCGTCGTCTGCTTCCTCGCCGTGCCGCTCTTCGACCGCGGCGGACTTCCCGCGCTGATGGAGGTCGATGCGATGGACTGGCTGTGGATCGGACTGCTCGCGTGGGTCTGCACCGTGTTTGCGCAAGCGCTCACCAACCAACTGTTGCGCTCCATCAGCGCCTACCAGTTCAACCTCGCCGCCAACTTCGAACCGGTTTATGGCATCATCGGCGCGGCCATCATTTTCAAGGAGCATCAAAACCTCCAGCCGGCCTTCTACCTCGGCGCGCTCACCATCGTGCTCGCCAACTTCCTCCACCCATGGCTCCACCGCCGGTTCTCAAGCGGGGAAACGATTGTCTAACAAATCCAGAATCCGCCGCGTCGCGCCCTCGTGCGTGGCGAGCACCTTCGATGCGTTTCCACACATTGCTTCAGCATTCGCCGGGTCGAGCGCCTGCCGGATCGCATCGCGGAGTTGATCCTGGTTTTCCGCGATCAGGCAGCCACCGCTTGCCACGAGCCTGCTGGCGAGCGGCTCGAAGTTTTCCATGTGCGGACCGCAAACGAGCGGCTTGCGCGCGAGGATCGCCTCGGCCGGATTCTGACCGCCCGTGGCGAGGAAACTCTTACCGATGACCACCACATCCGCGTGCGCCGTCCAATCGCGCAGCTCGCCGGTGGAATCGACCACCAGCACGTGGCGGCGATCACCGGTCGCCGCCGCCCCGAAGTGCGACCGCAGCACCACCTCGAATCCCGCCTGCTCCAACTCCGCCCGCACCTCGTCGCGACGCTCGGCGTGCCGCGGCACGATCACCGGCAGCGCGTCCGGCGCGGCCTCGCGGATCGCGGTGGCGATCCATGCGTCTTCGCCGGGATGCGTGCTGGCGGCCAGTACGACGCGGCGGTTTTTCCCGAAGGCATCGATCATCTTTTGAAACTCGTCCCTCTTGGCAGGTAAGGCGCCGCCCGCCGGGTCGAATTTCAGACTCCCGGTGTGATGGATGCGCTCCGGCTCCACGCCTAACAGTTTCCAGACCTCCGCGTCCTCCGTCTCCTGCACGGCCACTGCATCGAGCATGCAAAACAACGGCCGCAACCATGCCGCGCACTTGCGGTAGCGGCGCGCCGAACGCGGCGACATGCGCGCGTTCACAAGCGCCACCGGGATGCCACGGCGGCGACACCCGATCATCAAATGCGGCCACGCCTCGCCCTCGACGAGCACGATGCGCTCCGGCTCGAAGCGGTCGAGATAGCGCCGGACCATCGACGGAAAATCCAACGGCGCATAAGTCACGCGCAGTCCCGGAATCCCCGCGCCGGTGGCCACCGCGTGGCCGGTGGCGGTGCCGGTCGCCTGCACGAAGCGCCGCTCCGGTTCGCGCTCCCGCCACGCGCGGATCAATTTCAACGCCAGCATCGCCTCCCCCACGCTCAACGCATGCAGATGCACCGCGCCGCTCGGCTCGTACTCCAACGGTTCGCCAGAAATCGCAGCCCGCTCGCCCAGCCG
>DATISV010000308.1:0-3903 GCA_035468505.1 Luteolibacter sp.
CACCGCCGCCGGCGTGCCCACGCCGCGCGCGGAAATCGTCGATGTTTCCAACGGCCCGAAACTTCCCTCGTTTGCCGCGCCCTTTGTGGTGAAACCGCCGCGCGAAGGCTCCAGCGTGGGCGTGAACATCGTCAAGGACCCCGCCAAGGCCGAAGCCGCGATGGGCGATGCGGCGAAATATGGCAACGATATCCTCGTCGAGGAATTCATCGATGGATTGGAACTTACCGTCGCCATCCTCAACGACGAAGCCTTGCCGGTGATTCATATCATTCCGCCGGATGGCGAGTATGATTTCTCCAGCAAGTATCCATGGCTCTCCGGCGCGCAAGGCAGCCAATACATCTTTCCAGCCGGCATCGACGAAGAAACCACCCGCGCCGTGCAACAGGCCGCGCTCGCCGCACACCGCGCGCTCGGCATCGAGATCTATTCGCGCGTGGACGTGCTTCTGGACCCACAAGGTCGACCTTTCGTGTTGGAAGCCAACACCATCCCCGGCATGACCGAAACCAGCCTCCTTCCCAAAGCCGCCGCCGCCGCCGGCATCGATTTCCCGACTCTCTGCCTGACCATCGCCGAACAATCGTATCGACTTCGAGAAACCAGACACCAGATACCAGAAACGAGATGAGCCACCGCACCGCGCGAAGCTCCTCTTCGTCTGGTTTCTGGTCTCTGGTTTCCGGACTCTCAAACCAATGAAACGCAAAACCGCCAACCGCCGCCTGCAACAACGGAACGTGCTCGAAGTCCGCGTGATGTCGCCGCGCATCGCGTGGTTCGGCTTCCTGCGCTTCTTCGGCATGCTCGCCAAGCTCGCCTGCCTTGCCGCCGTGCTCACCGGCATCGGCTGGGGCGTTTGGCGCGGCATCCAATACGCGTTCTATCAAAATCCGGATTTCTGCCTCAGGGTCATTGACCTGAATCCCAACCCGGTGATCGACGAACCCGGCCTGGTCGAGTTTCTCGGCATCGACCTCACCGTCGATCCCAGCCTGTTCGTGATCGATGCCGGCGAGGCCTCGGAAAAACTGATGGAACTTCCCGCCGTCACCGACGCCCGTGTAGAGCGCCATCTTCCCGGCACCCTGATGGTCCGCATCGCCGCTCGCACGCCCAAGGCATGGCTGCGCTGCGAGGAGCAAGCGCACCAGCCGCGCGAGGCCGGCGGCCTGCTCGTGGATCATCACAAGGTCGCCTATCCGTGTCCGGAACTTCAACTCGATGACGCCGCCGCGCTGCCGGTCATCGACCTTGCGGATGCGCCGCCCGCCATCGGCCGCAAGGTGGAGAATCCGTCGCTCGATCACTGCCTGCGGCTGCTCGACGCCGCCCGCTCCGCCGACCCCGAAGCGGTCCGCTGGATCGAAACCATCCGCCAGGCCAACGAATGGTCGCTGGAACTAGTCACCCGCCAGGGCACTCGCGCCACCTTCGGTCTCGGCGACCACGAGCGCCAGATGCGGAGCCTGCGCGACGCTCTCGATCACGCCGCGGAAAAGGGATATGTCATTGAAACCATCAACTTGATTCCCAAATACAACATCCCCATCACCGTGCGCGGAGAGAGCACGCCGCCGCGCGCGGTCGTCGTCTCGCCTCCGCCGCCACCCGGCGGTGGCCAGAGCCGGCGCGAGCGCGATCTCGGCACGATCCTCAACCGCAACTGACACGTTTCATCCACCCATGGCACGTCGCACGAAAATCCACGTCGGACTCGAAATCGGCACCAGCAAGACCTGCCTGGTGGTCGGCGAGGTGAAGGCGGACAGCGCGGTGAAAATCCTCGGCATCGGCGAGACCAAGAGCGCCGGCGTCCGCAAGGGCGAGATCCACGATTTTTCGCAGGCCCGCGCCTGTCTCAAGGACGCGCTCGCCCGCGCCGAGGACGCCAGCGATGTCGAGATCGGCAGCGTGTTCCTCTCTGTCACCGGTGCGCACATCCGCGGCGAGAACAACCGCGGCACTTTCCGCCTGCCGGATGGCGAACCGGTCGTCGCACCCGAACACGTCGAGGAGGCGCGCACCATCGCCCGCGACATCCACATCCCGCAGGACCACGTTTATCTCCACCCGATCACCCGCAACTACTGGCTCGACGGACTGGAACACTCCACTTCGCCCGTCGGCCTCTATGGCAAAACCGTGGAAGTCGATTTCCACATCGTCCACGGCATCGGCACGCGCATCCAGAACAGCATCAAGCTGGTCCGCGAAATGCCGTTGGAACTCGACGACGTCGTCTTCTCGCCGATCGCCACCGCGCAGATGGCGCTCGGTCGCGAGCAGCGCGAGCGCGGCGCGCTCATCATCGACATCGGCGGCGGCACCACCGACTTCGCGCTCTATCTTGGCGGCGTGATCACCGCCTCCGGCTGCATCCCCGTGGGCGGCGACCACATCACCAACGACATCCACCTCGTCACCAGCCTGCCGTTTTCCAAGGCCGAGCGGCTCAAGATCACCGAGGGCGACGCCTCCGGCGATCCGATGCGTTCCGTCGGAAATGCCAAACTCACCGACGACCGCGGTTTCGCCGAGGTGGAGGTCTCACGCTCCGTGCTCAACGAAGTGATCCGGCAGCGACTCGCGGAAACCCTCCAACTCGTCCGCCGGCAATTGCCCGCAGGCTCCATCGAGTCGATCGGCGCGGGCATTTATCTCACCGGCGGCACCAGCCTGATGCGCGGCTTCAGCGAACTGGCGTTCGAGGTGTTCGGCCGCGACATCTACCGGCCGGAACTCCCGGAAATCAGCGGCGTGAAATCGAATTTCAAGGACCCCCGCTACGCCACCGCCATCGGACTGATCCGCTACGCCCAGATTCTCGAAACCGAGCGCGCCGTTCCGCCCGGCCCGATCGGCAAACTTGCCCGCATGTTCTGGCCGTTCGGCCGTTAGAACTTTCAAATCGAAAATCCGATATCAACAATCCCCAATCAACCGTCCCTTCACCATGATTCCCTACACACGCGACCCGCAGAAAACCATCCCCGCATCATCGGTCAAAATCATCGGTCTCGGCGGCGCGGGCACCAACATGCTCGAGCGCATCGCGCTGGATGGCATGGAGGGTGCCGAAATGCTCGCGCTCAACACCGACATCCGTACGCTCGGTTCGTGCATGGCTCCGGAGAAAATCCAGCTCGGCGCGAACCTCACCAAGGGCCTCGGCACCGGCGGCGATCCGGACCTCGGCCACCAGGCGGTGCTTGAAGCGGAGCAGCCGTTGCGCGAAGCGCTCAAGGACCGGCGCATCGTGTTCCTCTGCGTGGGACTCGGCGGAGGCACCGGCTCCGGCGCGGCTCCCATCGTCACCCGCATCGCCCGCGAGGAAGGCGCGTTCGTGGTCGTTTTCGCCACCATGCCATTCGCCTTCGAAGGCCGCCGCCGCCGCGAGCAGGCCGAGACCGCGCTCAACGAACTGGCCGTGCTTTCCAACGCACTCGTCACCTTCGACAACAACCGCATGGGCGAACTCGTGCTCGCCAAGCAAGGCATCCACGAAGCCTTCACCGCCGCCGACCACATGATCCGCGAGGCGATCAAGGCGGTGCTGCGCCTCGTCATCCGCCCGGGACTCATCAACGTGGGGCTCGACGACCTGATGAGCGCGCTGCGCACCACCCGCTCGCGCTGTCTGTTCGGCTCCGGCATCGCCAGCGGCAAGGACCGCGCCGCCAAGGCGCTGCGGGCCGCGCTCGCCAGCCCGTTGCTCGACCAAGGCTCGCTGCTCAAAGACGCGCAAACCGTCATCGTCCATCTCTGCGGCGGCGAGGACCTGACGCTTTTCGAAGTGGAACTGCTCATGCAGAACCTCGGCAAGCACGTCCCGTACAAAGCGCACGTTCTCTTCGGCGCGGCCATCGATCCGGCGATGGGCGAGTCGCTTTCCATCAC
>DATISV010000309.1:0-2307 GCA_035468505.1 Luteolibacter sp.
CCCAGCCTTCGGCGGCGTCGAGATATTGCATGTCGATGCACAACAAGGCCACCTTGCCGTCCGACATGAACTCGGCGCGGCGCGGGTTGGTGACGAAGGCCTCGCGGTAGTTCTCGCGCAGCGGATCGGGAATGATGACTCGGCTCATGGGGGAACTATGGGGAAGGGAGGATGATCGGCAACCCCGTATCGCGGGAAGCATGCTGAAACGCCAGCCGGCGGATGCTTTCCATCATCACCCTCGCGCCGGCTTCGATGTCATCATAAGCGGTCCATTCCGCGGGCGAGTGCGATTTTCCATCCAATGATGGAACGAAGATCATCGCCACCGGGCACAGCGAGGCGACGATCTGTGCGTCGTGCGCCGCGCCGGAATACATCCGTCGATAGCGCACGCCGGCCGCGCGGGCCGCGGCGTCCACGGTTTCTATCAGCTTCGCGTCGCAATCGACCGGCAGGATCCGGCTTTCCTGGTGGTATTGGAATTGCAGCCCGCGGCGGCGAGCGATCGCGGTGAGCGCCTTGCGGATGGCCGCGGCGAGTTCGGTCATCACCGCCTCGTCAGTGTCGCGCACATCGATGGTGAACGTGGCTTCGCCCGGCACCGTGTTGGGCGAGCCCGGCGTCAGCTCGACCCGGCCGATGGTCGCGCGCGAAAACTCCGAGCCGTTTTCCTCGAGTATGCGCGGGATTTCAAGCGAGAAATCCGCCACCCCCATGAACGCGTCGCGCCGCATCGGCATCGGTGTGGTACCGGCGTGGTTCGGCTCGCCGGAAAACGTGACCGACCACTTGAACAGCCCGGTGATCGCCTCGACCACGCCCACCTGCTCGCCTGCCGCGGCGAGCACCGGGCCTTGCTCGATGTGGAGTTCCAGATAGCCGCAGACGGATTGCGGATCGCGCCGCGCCTTGAGCGCCTCCCACGGCTCCAGCCCGGCCTCGGTCATCGCGTCTTCGAGCCGCATGCCGGCGGGATCGGTCGCGCGGTGGATGGTGTCCGGCGTGATCTGGCCGCAGAATGCCTGTGAGCCGAACATTCCGCCAAAGCGTCCCTCCTCGTCGGAGAAGGCGATCAATTCGATGTCGCGCTCCGGCACCTCGCCCGCCTCCTTGAGCGCGCGCAGGCATTCGAGACCGGTGAGCACGCCCAGCGCGCCGTCGAGGATGCCGGCGCAGGGCACCGTGTCGATGTGCGAGCCGATCAAAAGCGCGGGCTTGTCCGGATCCCGGCCTGCCAGCCTGCCGATCACGTTGCAGGCCCCGTCGCGCCGCGGCGTGAGTCCGGCCTCGCGCATCTTCCGCTCCAGCCATGCCTTGCCCTCCATGTCCGCCGCCGTGAAGGCCATGCGGTAAACCCCGCCGCCCTCCGCCTTCCCGATCTCCGCCAGCTCGCGCAAATCCCGCTCCAAACGCCGGATCGATGGTTCGCATTGCGTCGCTTCCATCCACCGACCCAAAAGCCGCACCCGCCGCCTGGCCAGAAATTTTTTCCCGGGAGCGCCGAGCCCCGGCTTGGTGTTTCGCCCGCGGATGCGGGACATGACTTCAGAGCGCTTCTGCGGGGTGAAGACGTCGGCCATGGGTGAGGATCAAGGTTTTGGGAACACCAGATGGGGTCTGATTTTTTCCAAGGTCGGTTTGGTCAGGCGTTCCACCCTGAGAAGGTCCTCGGCCTTGAGGAAAGGGGCTTTTTTGCGTTCCCCGATGATGCGGTCGGCCAGGATCTCGCCGATCCCTTTGAGATCCATCAGTTCCTTTTTCGTGGCCTTGTTGGGGTCGATTTTGAAATCCGGAGCCGGGCCGTTCTGGTCTTTGGCGATTTTGGCTTCGGCTATTTCCCTGCGTTGAAGTTGTCTCTCGGCGGGGAGTTGGTCCCAGTCGGTTCTGGCCCAGATGCCACGATCCTTTTTGAGCGCTTGGATTTCCAGGTCCTCAAGCATGCCGCGGGCCTCCACCACGGACATGCCATCGGGCATGGTGGAAATGATGCCCCTGGCTCTGGCCATTCCCTGCTGAACCAGCACGGACCCCAGATCCCTGCCATCGGCGAGGGTGATGTAGCCGTAGATGCGCTTGAATTCGGGGTCGCCTCCGCCATCTGCAAACCGGGTGTGGAGGGTGAATGGTTCCTGGAGGCTCTTGGCCGTGAAATCGGCCGCCTCCCGTGCCAGCGCCTTGGCGATTTTCATGGATTCCTCGTTGTTCTCTCCCACATCGGTGATGCCGAAGTAGCGACGCTGGTCGCGGAAACGGACGAGATTCCGATCGTCTCCCAAGTGGAGTTCGAGGCAATCGACGCCGTAG
>DATISV010000310.1:0-7071 GCA_035468505.1 Luteolibacter sp.
CGGCGATGGTGGCGAGTTTGTGATTGTATGAAGCGGCGCGCAGGCTGCCGCCGAAGGCGAGGATCTTGGGGGTGCTCATGGTGGGTTCAGGAAACGGATTCGAGGACGGGGTAGTCAAGATAGCCTTCGACGCCGCCGCCGTAGAAGGTGTCGGGATCGGGCTGGTTCCAATCCTCTCCGGCGCGGATGCGTTCGACCAGATCGGGATTGGCGATGGCGGCCTTGCCGAAAGCGACCGCATCCGCAGCGCCGGATGAAACGGCCTCTCGGGCACTGTCGGCGGTGAAACTTTCGTTGGCGATGAACACGCCTCCGAAGAGTTTTTTCAGCTCCGGTCCCAGCGCCGGCACGTCGGGATGTTCGTGTGTTTCGCGGGCGCAGAGAAATGCGATGCGTCGCTTGCCGAGTTCACTGGCGACATGCCCGAAGAGCGCCGCTGGATCGGAATCGCCCATGTCGTGCGCGTCGCCGCGCGGGGCGATGTGCACAGCCACACGGTCCGCGCCCCAGACCGAAATCACGGCATCGGTCACCTCCAACAGGAACCGGCAGCGGTTTTCAATCGAACCGCCGTAGATGTCATCGCGCCGGTTGGTGCTGTCCTGGAGGAATTGGTCGATCAGATAGCCGTTCGCCGCGTGAATCTCGACGCCATCGAAACCCGCGGCTCGCGCGTTTTCAGCCCCCTTGCGGTAGGCTTCGACGACACCAGGGATTTCCTCCAGTTCCAGCGCGCGCGGGGTGACGAATTCCTTTTGCGGTCGCACCAGGCTGACGTGGCCCGACGGTTTCACCGCGCTGGCGGAAACCGGCAGGTCGCCATCCAGATAGAGCGGATCGGAAACGCGGCCGACATGCCAGAGCTGCAGGAAAATCCGCCCGCCCGCGGCATGCACCGCCTGGGTAACCTGCCGCCAACCCTCGACCTGCTCGTCCGACCAGATCCCCGGCGTGTCCGGGTAGCCGACACCTTGCGGACTAACGGAAGTGGCCTCCGAGAGTATCAGCCCGAATGAGGCGCGCTGCGAGTAGTAATCGGCCATCATGCGGTTCGGCACCCGCCCGGCCGAGGCGCGGCAGCGGGTCAGCGGGGCCATGACAATGCGGTTCGGCAGCTCGAGCGCGCCGACTTGCAGGGGTTGGAACAATGGGTCGGTCATGATCGGCTGCCAACAAAGCACCGATCCGCCCGCCCGCCACCAAAAACAATCCCGCCTTGATATGGGGGCTTTGCCGTGCATCCTCGCCGCCCGCCCATGGCCGGACCCTCGTTCCAAGCACTCCCAGGATTCCGCGATTTCATTCCCCGTGAATGCGCGATCCGCAATTATCTGTTCGAAACCTGGCGCTCGGTCGCACGGCGATGCGGTTATGTGGAATACGAATCGCCGGTGCTGGAAGACACCGGTCTCTATCTGAAAAAATCCGGCGGCGAACTCTCCGCGCAGCTTTTCCGCTTCGAGGACCAGGGCGGACGCGATGTCACCCTGCGGCCCGAAGTGACCGCCTCGCTCGCTCGTCTGGTGGCCGAGCACCAACGGAATTTCCCCAAGCCGCTCAAGTGGTTCGAGATCGGCCAGTGTTTCCGCTACGACAAACCGCAGAAAGGCCGCGGCCGCGAATTCCACCAGTTCAACGTGGACATCCTCGGCGAAGCCGGACCGGCGGCGGATGCGGAACTGATCGCCCTGGCCATCGAGACGATGCTCGCCTTCGGCTTCGTCGAGGGCGACTTCGTGGTGCGCGTCTCCGACCGTCAGGCATGGATCGATTTCGCCACGAAACATGGTCTTTCCGAAGAAGATATTCCGGATTTCCTCAACATCGTGGACAAGATCGAGCGCGAGAAACCGGAAGTGCTCGCGCAACGGCTCGCCGCCTGGCAACTCACGACGGAGCAAATCCGCGCCTTCATCGCCGACCCCGGAAACTCCTCCGCCGCCTACGACGCGATCCGGGCGGATCTCGTAGCGCGTGGCCTTGGTGGGTTCATCGAACTCGACCTCTCGATCGTCCGCGGCCTCGCCTATTACACCGGCGTCGTGTTCGAGGTTTTCGACTCGAAAAAGTCGATGCGCGCCGTCGCCGGCGGCGGCCGCTACGACACGTTGGTCGCCACCATTTCCGACGGCTCCGTGGACCTGCCCGCCACCGGTTTCGCGATGGGCGACTATGTGATCCGCAACCTCATCGAGGAAACGCCGCACGCCAACATGCAGATGGAGGTGTGGCTCCAGCGCAACGCCGCCAACTGCGATGTCTATCTCGTGATCGCCGATGAAACCCGACGCGCCGATTCGCTGAAACTCGTCACCGACCTCCGCCGCGCCGGAATTTCCACCGACTACCCGCTCAATCCCATCAAGGTCGCCAAACAGTTCCAGAACGCCGAGAAATCCGGCGCGCGCTTCGCCCTCGTCGTCGGTGCCGAGTTCCCCGATCTCAAACTCAAGATCCTCTCCAGCCGCACCGAGGAATCCGGCCACGCCGAAAACGCCGCCGAATGGCTAACCGACCGACTCCCCCAGCCAGACGGACCTCTTCTCACTTGAAGAAATCAATGAACCACGGATGGACACAGATGAACACGGATTTGATTTTAAGGGAGGAGACAGAACTGCTTATCGGTTGTGGGTTTCGTGTATTGAACGAAATAGGCCATGGATTCCACGAAAAGCCCTACGAAAACTCGCTGGTAGTCGAATTCGGGCTTGCGGGTATTCCCTTCGTGCAGCAGCCGCGCTATCCGATGATGTACAAAGGCGTGCAGGTTTCCGAGTTCATACCCGATCTTATTGCGTTCGATAAAATAATCATCGACACCAAAGTCATTGACCGGATCACACAGGTGGAAATCGGCCAAATGATCAATTACCTGAGAATCACCAAACTGCCGCTAGGCCTGATCCTGAATTTCAAACAACCAAAGTTGGAATTCCGCCGCGTCGTTCCATTCACCCAGAACTTCATCCGCCCGCATTCCTGATACGTATCCGTGTTCATCCGCGTCCATCCGTGGTTCATTTTTCTCCCATTTTACCCATCATGCGCACCCACCATTGCAACGAACTCCGCGAGTCCCACACCGGCCAGACCGTCACCTTGATCGGCTGGGTCAACTCCGCCCGCGACCACGGCGGAGTGATCTTCATCGACCTGCGCGACCGCGAGGGACTCACGCAATGCGTGTTCCATCCGGAAGAGAATCCGGAAGTCGCGAAGCTCTCGCACACGCTGCGCGAAGAGGATGTCGTGCAGGTGACCGGCGTGGTCAGCAAGCGCCTTGAAGGCACGGAAAACGACAGACTCGCCACCGGCGCCATCGAGGTTTCCGCCCGCGAGCTGCACATCGTCAACAAGGCGGACGTGCTGCCGTTCCAGCTCGACAAGGAGTTGTCCAACGAGGACCTCCGGATGAAATACCGATACCTCGACCTCCGCCGCGCGCGGATGAGCCGGAACATCCGCCAGCGCGCCGTCATCACCTCGGCGGCACGCCGTTTCCTCGACGAGGCAGGGTTTTTCGAAATCGAAACCCCCATCCTCTCCAACCCCACGCCGGAAGGCGCGCGCGATTTCCTCGTGCCGTCGCGCCTCAACCCCGGCCGCTTCTACGCGCTGCCTCAGGCGCCGCAGCAATACAAGCAGCTCATGATGGTGGCCGGGCTGGAGCAATACTATCAGATCGCCCGCTGTTTCCGCGACGAGGCCCTGCGCGCCGACCGCCAGCCGGAGTTCACCCAGATCGACATCGAGGCGAGCTTCGTCACGCAGGAAGATATCATTTCCTCCGTCGAGGGCCTGCTCGCCGCGATGTTCAAGGCGGGCCTCGGAATCGACATCCCCCTCCCCTTCCCGCGCATGACCTACCGCGACGCCGAGGACATCTACGGCTCCGACAAGCCGGACACGCGTTATGACATGAAGATCACCGATCTCGGCGACGTCTTCGCTGGCACCGAGTTCAAGATCTTCCGCTCCACGCTCGACGGCGGCGGGGTGGTCAGGGCAATCAACGCCAAGGGCTTCGCCGGCATCACCACCGGCCAGATGAACCGGCTCAACGAGATCGCCATCCAGGCCGGCTTGCCGGTGAAAACGCTCGCCTTCATCAAGTGCGAGGGCGGCGAATACAAGAGCCCGCTGTGGAAGTTCTTCACCGACGCGGAAAAGGACGCGCTCGTTTCCAAACTCCACATCGAGGAAGGCGACATTGTATTTTTCGTCGCCGGATCCCGCGAAAGCGTCTCCACCATCCTCGGCCGCGTCCGCGTCGAGTGCGCGCACATGATGGAACTCGTCAAGGATTCCACCGCCTACAACTTCCTGTGGGTCGTCGATTTCCCGCTGCTCGCCCACGACGACGAATCCGGCCACTGGGTCGCCGTGCACCACCCGTTCACCCGCCCGAACGCCGAAGACATCGGCAAACTCGAAGCCGGCGACTATGCCAACGTCCGCGCCTGCGCCTACGACGTGGTCCTCAACGGCTACGAACTCGGCGGCGGATCGATCCGGATTCACGAAAAGGACCTGCAGGCGAAGATGTTCGAAGTGCTCGGCGTCGGCCCGGAGGAACAGGAAATCAAGTTCGGCCACATCCTCGACGCCTTCCGTTTCGGCGCTCCGCCGCACGGCGGACTCGCCCTCGGTCTCGACCGCATCTCCATGCTCGTGGCCGGTGAGGACAGCATCCGCGAGGTGATCGCCTTCCCGAAAAACAACAAGGGTGCCGACCTCATGGCCCACAGCCCCTGCCAGGTGGACTTCAAGCAACTGCGCGAAGTTTACGTCCAGTCCACCTGGAAGGACCCCAAGCAGGGTCAGTGATAAATGGAAACGGGAGTTAGGGCGGTCTGAAGACCGCACTCCGTTTTCAAGCCGCCCGCATCAGCGCGACCATCACGCCCTGGATCACGAGTTCCCGCGCCGGGATGAGATCCGGGTAATCCGGGTTTTCGGCGTGAAGATAGGGTTTGCCTCGTTCGGTCACGTATCGCTTGAGCGTGGTTTCGCCGTCGATCAACGCAGCGACGATGTCGCCCTTGCGAGGTTCGCGGAGTTCGAGGATCACGGTGTCGCCGTCGCAGATGTGGGCGTCGATCATCGAGTCGCCGCGCACTTTGAGAGCGAAGGTGCGGGCGTTGTTCGACAGGCCGAGGGCGGTGATGTCGATGGCCACGCTGCCCTCGCGCTCGGGTTCGGCGTCTTGCGCCATGCCGGCGGCGAGGCTGCCGTAGATCGGGATGTCGGCGATTTCGCCACGGTCGAGTTCATCGGGGAAAATGACGGCGCGCGCCTTGCCGGGGAGGCGCTGGATCACGCCCTTGCGTTCGAGCGCCCGCAGATGGCTCATGGCCGCCGTCTGGCTGGCGAATTTGAAGTAGTGCTGGATCTCGCGGGTCGATGGCATGATGCCGGTCTTGCGTTGCGACATCCTGAGATAATCGAGGATTTCCTGCTGGCGGCGGGTGAGTTCGGTGCGCATGGTTTTGAACAGTGTTCGGTGGAACAAAATCAGGTTTCAGCATCCGCACAAGCGGAAAATCGCGCGATTTTCGGTCAACCGTCCCGCGGCGGACGGATGCGAAATCGTGGGCAACGACGGCTTGCCGTGGCGCGATTCGCTCGATAGGTTGCACCCCTCACTTGCCATGAAAACCATTTCCAGTCTCTGCCTGTTGTTTCTCGTCATGCCGCTCGCGGCTCAGAATGAGGAGGCCAAAAAGCCCGATCTCCTGCCCAACCAGCAGGCTTTCCTGAACCTGCCCGAGGAAAAGCGCAGCGAGTTCGCCAAGCACCTCGGCGAGGCCACCCGCGTGTTCCAGCAGAAGCGGATCTTCGAAGCACTCGAGGAACTCGAAAAGGCCTCGGCGATTTTCACCGACAGCCCGGAGATCCACAACCTGCGCGGCAGTTGTTATGTCGAGATGCGCGCGTTCGACAAGGCGCTGGCGGAATTCGAGAAGGCGTCGGCTCTTTCCAAAGACAATCCCAGCATCACCTTCAACGTCGGCGAGGTGTATTTCGTCACCAAGGAATGGCAGAAGGCCCATGACACGTTCGAGAAAGTGATGTCGCTCCTGCCCCCGGAAAACACCTCGCTCGGCCGCCTCGTCGAATTCAAGATCCTGCTTTGCAAGAAGAAGCTCGGCCAGGACGCGGAAGCCGCCGCGATGGCGGAGAAATACGATTTCATGGACGATTCGCCCTATCACTTCTTCGCCCAGGCCGCGCTCGCCTACGATGCGGACAATCTCGTCAAGGCCGAGGAGTGGCTGGCCATCGCCAGCCGCATTTTCCGCGACCCCAACATCCTCGCTCCATGGCAGGACACGCTGGTGGAATACGGCTACATCAAGAGTTTCTACGGCGAGGAAGCGCCCGAGGTTCCCTGAATGCCCGCCAAAAACTTCCACGTCCGCCAAGCCGCGGTCTCGGCACTCCACGCATGGGCAAAAGGGCATGACTACGCCGAGACCCTCGTCGAGCGCCATGCCCAGCGGCGCATGTTGAGCGCGGCCGACCGCGGCCTGCTGCAGGCGATTTTATTCGGCGTGTTGCGCCACCGTCGTCTGCTCGATCATTGGATCGGCGAGTTGCGAAAGGGAAAACTCGACCCCGAAACCCGCGACCTGCTGCGCGTGGGCTTGTGCCAGATTCTCATTCTGGGCATTCCCGATCATGCTGCGGTGAACGAGACGGTCGAGTCCGGCAAGGCGAACGTCCGGGGGCTGGTGAACGCCGTGCTGCGGCGCGCCATCCAGTCGCGCCAGCGCCTCATGGAGGAAACCGCGGACCTGCCGCCGGCGGTGCTGCACTCGCATCCGGACTGGTTGTTCAACCGCTGGAAAAAACACTTCAGCAAAAACGAAGCCATCGCCCTGATGGAGTGGAACAACCGCCCGGCGGAAACCTTCCTGCGCGTCAATCCACTGGCAAATTGGCACGGCGACATCCCCGGCGAACCGGTCGCGGGCGCACCGGGAGTTTTCCGCAATGAAGGCCCTCCCCCGTCCGAGCTACTGGCCGCCGGTGCCGTTTATGTGCAGGACCCGGCCACGCGACACG
>DATISV010000311.1:0-1739 GCA_035468505.1 Luteolibacter sp.
AGAAGAAGAAGAGTTATGTTTTCAAGAAGTCCGACCAATCCGTCAAGAGCGCCGAGGAGCTGGTGGCCTACTACGCCAAGCTGCAGAAGAAATACCCGATCATCTCGATCGAGGACGGTTGCGACGAAAACGACTGGGCCGGCTGGAAGGTGCTCACCGACAAGCTCGGCGCCAAGACTCAGCTCGTCGGCGACGACCTGTTCGTCACCAACACCAAGTTCCTCAAGAAGGGCATCGATACCGGCGTCGCCAACTCGATCCTCGTCAAGGTGAACCAGATCGGCTCGCTCACCGAGACCTTCGACGCCGTCGAACTCGCCAAGGAAAACAGTTACACCAGCGTGCTCAGCCACCGCTCCGGCGAGACCGAGGACTCGACCATCGCCGACATCGCGGTCGCCACCAACTGCGGCCAGATCAAGACCGGCTCGATGAGCCGCTCGGACAGGATCGCGAAATACAACCAACTCCTCCGCATCGAGGAGGAACTCGGCGACGACGCCGTCTATGGCGTACACAAGATGAAGGTGCTCAAGTAAGCCATCCATCCATTGCTTCCGGACGGCGGACCCCGCAACGGGTCCGCCGTTTTCGTTTCACTCATGAAAATCACCACCACGCTCGCCACCTGCGACACGCCCGACGGCGGACGGCTCGTGCTTCTGGAGCACGACGGACAGCATTATCTCAAGGTCGATGGCGTGCAGCTCATGAGCACCACCGCATCCTCGTCGGAGCGGCAGATGGCGGATATCGCCTGCGCCAATCTGCCGCAGCGCCCGCGCATTCTCATCGGCGGCCTCGGTTTCGGTTTCACGCTGCGGCGGGTCCTTGAACTCGGCCCGCCCGATGCGGTCGTGGACATCGCGGAACTGCTGCCGGAAATCGTCGATTGGAATCGCAGGTTTCTCACGAATGTGAACGGCCAACTGGTCGATGACCCGCGGGTTCGCATCCACATCCGGGACGTCTGCGAGATGATCGACCGCGCCGGCAAGGACCGCTACCACGCGATCCTGCTGGATGTGGACAACAGCCCGGATCCGCTCGTCCAGAAGGGCAACGCGCGCCTCTACAGCCGCGGCGGAATCGCCCGCACGAAAGCCGCGCTGCACCCCGGCGGGCGCGTGGTGTTCTGGTCGGCGAATCGGGATCAAGGTTTCGCGCGATCGCTGGAGCGGGTTTTCAAGAACGTCGAATGCATCGGCGCGAAAGCCTATCCGCAGGCGAAACGTTTCACTCACACCTTGTTCGTGGCGGACAGGGACTGATCCCACCATGCCCCCGCTTTGTCCCACCCGAGTGCCGAACCCGTCGTCCAGCGACGCGATCCTGAGCGCGTTTCTCGATTACCTGATAGAATCCGGCATCGAGCCTTACGACCACCAGGAGCAGGCGATCCTCGAGTTGTTCTCGGGCAACAACGTCATCCTCAACACGCCGACGGGCTCGGGGAAATCATTGGTGGCGCTGGCGCTGCATTTCCGGGCGATTTGCCAGAAACGGCGCTCGTATTATACCGTGCCGATCAAGGCGCTGGCCAATGAGAAGTTCCTCTCCTTGTGCCGGGAATTCGGGCCGGAAAACGTCGGCATGATCACCGGCGATGCCACGGTGAATCCCGGCGCGCCGGTGATTTGCTGCACCGCGGAAATCCTGGCAAACATGGCGCTGCGCGAAGGCGCGAGGGCGCGGGTGGACGATGTGATCATGGACGAGTTCCATTATTACTCGGACGC
>DATISV010000312.1:0-2711 GCA_035468505.1 Luteolibacter sp.
GATTCCGGGCTTGTCGGCAGAGTTTTGTTTTTGCATAACTTTGTCATGGATCAAAAACTACTGATCGGAGGAATATCAATTGTTGTTTCCCTCGGTGCGTTGCCCGCCCAAGAGCCGGAGAAACCCATCGACATCAAGGCCCGCAAGGAATCGGTCGCCAATCTGGAAATGCACATCGCCCAGCGCGAGACGCGCCTCGCCGAGTGGGCGAAGGACATCCAGGTGCTGGACACCCGCATCGAGAAACGCGTGGACGAACTCGTCAAGATGCTCGCCGGAATGCGCGATTCGCAGGAGTCGCGCACCAAGGTGACGCAGTTGAAGAAAGAAGCCATCGAGGGCCTCAAGCGCGGTATCCAGATGTATGTGCAGAAACGCAAGCAGGTGCGGGAACTCGCCCGCACCGGCGATACCGCCGCCACCGGCGACCTTGGCAAGTTCGACGTCCGCATCGTCAAACGCGTCGATCAGATCGCGGAACTCACCAAGTCCATCCCGACGCATCATGACGTGGCGAAATACGAGTCCGATGGCGGCGGCGAATACTGGAACGGATACTATTACGAAAGCACCCGCATCTCGGAGGATTGGAAACAGAACCGCCGCGATGCGACCGGTGCCGACCAGGTGCGCGACGAGACCACCAAGGCGCTGCGCGAAACGCTGGAGCGCCTCGACCAACGCCGCCGCTCGCTGGCGGATTTGCTCGCCAATCGGAATATCACGCCCGCGGCCAGGCAGTTGTACATGACCGAACTCGGCCAGATCGATGCCTATCAGGACCACCTCAACGCGCAATTGCGGGAGATCACCGTGGGAACCGCCGCCGTTGGCCAGGCCGTGGGCCGTGATGAGGCGCACGACATCGAGGGCTTGATCGACGACGCCCGCAAGGACCTGCGCGAGGATGTCGCGCGGCTGTTCCAATCCTACGACCGTTTCGTGAAGGGTCGCGCCTACATCGAGGGGCTCAAGGAAAACCTCGCCGCCCGCAAGGCATGGCTGGAGAAAAACGCACCGACGGAAACCAACGCACAGTGATGAAAACCTCCGGATCGGCTCTGATGGATCCGCACGCCACGGGCAGGATGCCCGCGCCGGGCGAGCCGCTCGTCTGCGTGGTGGACGATGAAAAAAACGTCCGCCAAAGCCTCGAACGGCTCCTCCGCTCGGCAGGTTATGCCACGCGGACCCATGCGTCGGCCCATGACTATCTCGCCGCCGCCCCCCACCCGGGACCCTGCTGCCTGATCCTGGACATGAACATGCCGGATGTGGACGGCTTCGGGTTGCAACACGAACTCGAGGGTCATGCGGAACAGATCGTTTTTCTAACAGGCTACGGCGACGTCCCGATGTGCGCCCGCGCGATGAAATCCGGCGCGATCGATTTCCTCGGCAAGCCGGTGGACGATGAGGCCTTGTTGGAAGCCGTGGAGCGGGCCTTGATACGCTCCGCGAAACTGTGCGCCGCGATGTCCACCCGCGAGCGGGCGCGCAGGAAACTGGCGGCACTCACGGGTCGCGAACGGTCCGTTTTCGAGCGCGTGGTGGCTGGCATGCTCAACAAGCAGATCGCCGCGGATCTCGATATCGCCGAGAAAACCGTCAAGGTGCACCGCGGCCGCATGATGCGCAAAGCCGGCGTCGTCTCCGTGCCCGACCTCGTGCGCCTGGCCATCGCCGCGGGTTGCGCGCCCGTCGCAAACACGGAAGGAGTCAAACCATGAGCAAGCCGCGCACGGATGTCGCACACGGGATGGCTCTCCAAATTCCAGCCGGGCTGGCGGCCGCCATCGCCCATGAACTCAACCAGCCGCTGGCAGCCATCCTCGGCAACGCCCAGGCGGCGCGCCGTTTCATCGGCGCGCGCGACATCGACCGCGACGAATTGCTGGCCATCCTCGACGACATTATCTCCGACACCAAACGCGCCGGCGGCATGATCCGCAACCTGCAAACACAGGGCAAGGAACCGCAACGGCAAGGCCCTTGATTCCGGCTTTCATGCGACCAAGGTCCGATTCCTTGTCACATTCCCGGGCTTGTCCCGCCGGTTTGAGGACACATAACTTGCATGTTCCCATCCAACCCCCGCCGCCATGATCAATCCGAAACTTCTCAAACAATTCCTCGTCGAGCCCGGCTCGGAGGTGGATCTCAAACAATACGTCACCGACTGGACCGAGACCGACGAGGCGAAGGAACTCGGCAAGGACGCCATCAAGGAACGCGCCGCGGAGATTCTCGAGGAAAGCCGCAAGCAGCTCGCCGAGGCACAGGAACTGCTCTACGCCGCGGACACCCATTCCGTGCTCATCGTCCTCCAGGCGATGGACGCCGCCGGCAAGGACGGCACCATCCGCCACGTCATGGCCGGAGTGAATCCCCAGGGCTGCCAGGTGTTCAGCTTCAAGAAACCCTCCGCCGAGGAACTCGACCACAACTTCCTATGGAGATATATGAAGTCGCTGCCCGAGCGCGGACGCATCGGAATCTTCAATCGTTCGTATTACGAGGACGTGCTGGTGGTGAAAGTGCATCCCGAGTGGCTCGGCCCCGGCTCGCCCGCCAAGCCCGACAAGCGGTTCTGGGAAAAACGCTACGAGGACATCAACAACTTCGAGACACATCTATCAAGAAACGGCACGCTCATTCTCAAGTTCTTCCTCCACGTCTCGAAGGACGAGCAGAAGCGGCGTTTCCTCGAA
>DATISV010000313.1:0-3518 GCA_035468505.1 Luteolibacter sp.
GCCGCACTCGAACTCAAACTCACCGAGCAGGTCCACGCCGCCTGGTGGGATCTTTACCTTGCCCAGCGCACCCTCGATCTCACTCGCGACAGCCGCTCGGTGCTCGAAGCAATGCGTGAAACCGTGGATGCCCGCGTCACCGCCGACCAGGCCAGGCAGGCCGATCAGATCCGCCTGGGCAACGAGCTTGCAATGATCGACACCGATCTGGCCGAAGCCGGGAAACTCCGCGCCACTGCGGCCGCACGTCTCAACTCCCTGCTCAACCGCCCGGCCGGCGCGGCACTGCCCGCTCCTGGAAATGCTGTCGTCACATCGCCCGGTTCACTGCAAACCTTGCTCGCACGCGCCCGCGCACAACACCCGGAAGTCGCCGCCGCCGAACAGCGGGCCAATGCCTTCCGCCACCGGCTCAAACGCGCCGAGTTGGAGAAATTCCCCGACGTCACCGCAGGCATCAGCGGCGCATCGATTTCCGACTCCGGACTGTCCCAGATGGCCAACGGCCGCGATCAGATCTATGCCACTCTGGGCATCAACATCCCGCTCTGGCAGGAGCCGCGGCGTGCGATGATCCGCGAGGCCCGCGCCGGCATGGCCGAAACCGAGGCCATGCTCGCCTCAACCCGCTCGGATCTGCGCTACCGCATCGAGGAAGCATGGTATCGCGCCGAAACCGCGCGCGAAGTCGCCTCGCTTTTCGAAACCCGTCTGGTGCCCGACGCCCGCCAAGCCTACGAGGTCACTCTCACCGGCTACAGCGCCGGCACCAGCGATTTCAACGACCTCGTCGAAACCTGGCGGCAGCACCTCGCCTACCAACTCCAGCTCGCCCGCAACCGCGCCCAGCTCGGCAAGGCCACCGCCACCCTCAAGGCCGCCGCCGGCATCCGGTGAAAATCAAGCCACTAGATGCACAATAGTCACAAAACCCGATGAATGCAGATATCCAAATACCCTTTGTGAATCTTGTGCCCATTGTGGCCAACCCGCGCATTCCATGAAAATCCCCGCCTTCCTCAAACGCTTCCCGCGCAAGCTGCTCGCCTTCATCCTGCCGCTGCTGCTCTTCCTCGCCGGCTGGTGGTTCGGCCTGCCGCCTGCGGAAAAATCCACTGACGATTCATCCGCCGCCTCCGGCGAAACGTGGACCTGCTCGATGCACCCGCAGATCCGCCAGCCGAACTTCGGCTTGTGCCCGATCTGCAACATGGACCTCATCCCGCTCGCCGACGACGGCTCCGGCGGCCTGCGCGAAATCAACATCACCCCCGAGGCCGCCGCGCTGCTCGACATCCGCGTTTCACCGGTGGTGAAAGAGCCCGCCACCGCCGATGTCCGGCTCTTCGGCCGCATCGACTACGATGAACGTCGTATCACCTCCATCACCTCGCGCGTCGATGGCCGGCTCGACCGCCTGTTCGTCGATTTCACCGGCGCCCTGGTCCGCAAGGGCGACCATCACGCCGAGATTTACTCGCCCGCCCTGCTCGTCGCCCAGCGCGAACTCATCGAGGCCGGCCGTGCGATGCGAACCGCGGAAAACACCTCCGATGCCGTTCGCGACACCCGCCGTCGCCTGCTTGAAGCCTCCCGCGAAAAACTCAGGCTGCTCCAGTTCACCGACGATCAGATCGCCAACATCGAAAACGCCGAACAACCCACCGTCCATCTCACGCTCTACGCCCCGCAGGCCGGCATCGTCATCGACAAGTTCGCCAACGAAGGCCAATACGTGAAAACCGGCGATCCGCTCTTCCGCGTCGCCGACCTCTCCGCCGTCTGGATCAAGCTCGAAGCCTACGAGGCCGACCTGCCGTGGCTGCGCTACGCCCAGGACGTCGAGATCTCCGTCGAGGCCATCCCCGGCCGCACCTTCCACGGCCGCATCGCCTTCATCGACCCCGAAATCGACCCGATGCGCCGTGTCGCGCGCGTCCGCGTCAACGTCCCCAACGACGACCTCGCCCTCAAGCCCGGCATGTTCGCCGAAGCGGTCGTGCATTCAGCCATGACCGCCAGCGGCCGCGTGCTCGACCCCTCGCTCGCCGGCAAATGGATCAGCCCGATGCACCCGGAAATCATCAAGGACGGTCCAGGCCAATGCGACATCTGCGGCATGGACCTCGTCCCCGCCGAAGAACTTGGCATGATCCCCGATGCCGCCGGAGCCCCGGTCCCGCGGCTCATTCCCGCCTCCGCCGTGCTGCGCACCGGCGAGCGCGCCATTGTCTATGTCCGCATCTCCACCGATGCCGGTCCCGTCTTCGAAGGCCGTGAAATCATCCTCGGCCCGCGCGTCGGCGAGCGCTTCATCGTCGAGGCCGGGCTGGAGGAAGGCGAACTCGTCGTCAGCCGCGGAGCCTTCAAGCTCGACTCCGAACTTCAGATCAAGGCCCGCCCGTCGATGATGAATCCCAATGCCGGCATTGAAGAACGCCCGGCCGGCGAAGCGCCCGCCGATCTTGCCGGACAATGGGCCGCCGTCCCGCGCCTGCTCCACCGCTTCACTGAAAATCCCGGCCCGGCGCGCCTCGAAGCCATCCGCTCCCACCTCCAAGGCATCGACACCCAATGGCTCCAACCCGATGAACTCAATCTCTGGAACGAATTCTCCAACAGGCTTCTCAACCAACTCACCCTCGCGGAAAGCGAACTTTCCTCGTCGCCACAAGCCGCCGCCCATCGCGTGCTGCGCGCCATCGAGGAAGCCGGCCGCCACCTCGGACTGCCCTATCAATCGCAGCCCCCGCCAGCCGCCGATCCCGCTCTAACCGCACCCTTGCGCCGCACTCTCGATGCCTACCTGCCACTCGCCAAGGCCCTCGCTGACGATGACGACGAAGCCGCCCGCAAGACCGCAGAAAACCTGGCGAAGACCGCCGCCGGAGACCTGAAACCCCTCGCCGAAGCGGTCGCATCGGCCACTGACATCAAGTCACGCCGCAGCGCCTTCAAACCCCTCAGCGATACCCTCATCGCCCGCATCCGCGAATACGGCATCGATGCCGTCGGCAACGCCTACGTCGTCCACTGCCCGATGGCCTTCGACGACAACGGAGCCGACTGGCTCTCCGCGAAACCCGAAATCCTCAACCCCTACTACGGCGACGCCATGCTCACCTGCGGCACCATCACCGACACCCTTTCGGTTGAGCCACAAGAGGCACAAAAATCACAAGGAAATTGATTCGCTTCGCGAATTTGCCCTTTGTGGCCATTCACATTTTTTTCAGCCACAGAAAGCACAAAAATCACAAAGCCTTTGATTCGCTCTGCGAATTTAAAAAAATCAGATAACACATGAAATAAAACACCAAACTTTGTGACTCTTGTGCCCTTCGTGGCGAAAATACCAGCCCTCAACAAACCATGACCGACACCGAAGCCAAACAACTCTGTGATCAAATCCGCGAACAGGCTTATGACCTTCATCAATGGCTTCGACATGGCCACTTGGAAAAGGTTTACGAAAACGGTTTAAGAAACCGAATCAGGCGAATTGGACTTTCGGCCGA
>DATISV010000314.1:0-3983 GCA_035468505.1 Luteolibacter sp.
TGAATCATATGCAAACGCTGCCCCCCGGGCGATCGCCGGGCAGAGGAGTTTCGGACCGGCCAGCCGTCCGTGATTTTTTTTGTAAACATAGCCATGCCATGAGCTTCCGAGCTTTCCCTTGCCGAGTTTCTTCAAAATGCGTTCGAGTTCCCTGAAATATTTCGCGGTTTGCGGCTGGTTGCGTTCGATTTGATCCAACGGCACGAGCTCGTTTGGAGAGTCCGGCTGATATGGGAAAATCACGCGCTTTCCGTCGTCACGGATCTCATATCGATCCAGATTGACGGATCCTTTGAGGAGTCGGCGGAGCAGTGTGTTCTCCACTACCACGCGGGAATCGAGAGCCTTCGAATAGGCCTCTGTGGTTTTTGAGCCGCCTGCCGCGTCATGCAGGATGAAAATCGCATCTCCATCCGTCTGGATTCCGACAAACAATCTGGCGACATTTCCAAGTTTGAGCGGCCGCACTTGAATTTTCTCCATCAGCTTGGCGAGAGCGCCGACGCCGAAGTTCCAATCATCGCCTCCCAGTTGCGAAAGAGGGATGTCGCCGATGGTGGCGACTTCATCGATCGCGGCCTGTTGGATCTGATAGATCGCCTGCTCCTCGCCGACGTTGGAACCTGCTTGATTTGTGAGTTTCCTCAATTCATCGATGCGGTTTCTCCACGCTTCCAGATCATGGACTTTCACGAAGGGGCAGGTGACCTTGTATTCTCGATCCAGGAACAACAGGCAGGTGTAGGTGGTGGCGCCTTCAAAGACCTGGTGGTGGCCGAAGTGGACAATCTCCGAAAGGTGACGTCCCTTGGCAATCAACCCGCGGAGGTTGCGGCCGTATTGCGCGTTGAAGAACTTGTGTGGAAGGATGAAGCCGGAGCGTCCCTTTGTGTTCAGCAGTTGAAGCGCCTTTTCGACAAAGACGACGTAGATGTCATAATTTCCGGACGCGGATGAGCGATAGGCTTTCTTGTAAATTTCCACTTCGATCGGAGCCCATTCCTTCATCGCCTGAATGCGCACATACGGCGGATTGCCGATCACGCAGTCAAACCCGCCCTGCTTGAATACCTCGGGGAACGCGGCTTTCCAATCGAAGACGTTGACGCGATAGCGCGCCTCGTCGTCGAGCAGGTCCATCTCGGGCTGGTCGTAGAAATCCGGGCCGATGAGCGAGTTGCCGCATTTGATGTTGTTGGCGAGGTCGGGCAGGATGCGTTCACGTTCCTTGAGGAAGTCGCGCTGGGCAATCTGGCCGGTTTCGCCTTCGAGCACTTTGAGCAGCAGGGAGAGCTTGGTGACCTCCACGGCGGCGGCGTCGATGTCCACGCCGTGGATGTTGTTGAGGAGGATGCGCTTTTTCTCGGCGGTGGTGAGCCGCCACTCGCCGCCCTTGGCCTGATAGAGCGTGGCGTTTTTGCCCTTGCCCCATTTGTCGGGGTTTTCGGCATAGCGGTCGCGGTGCCAATCGAGCAGGAACTGATAAGCGACGATCAGGAAGGAACCGGAACCGCAGGCGGGATCGACGACCTTGAGCTTCGCGGCTTCCGGCAGAGAGATGGGTTTTTCCGTCTCCGGTGTGAGGAGTTTGCCGAGCGTGTTCCGGACGATGTAATCGACGATGTAGGACGGCGTGTAATAGACGCCACCCGCTTTGCGGACTTCGGGTTTCTCCTCGATTTTTGCCTGGTGGCCATCGGTCAGGCGGATGGTTTTGCCGAGGAAGCGCTCATATACCGAGCCGAGAATGTCGGCGGGCAGAACGGAGAACTCGTAGGGGCATTCCGGGTAGTAAAGGTGGGCGATGATGTCCTTGAGAGTCTTGTCATCGAGCGCGAGGTTCGGCGTGAGCGTGTCCGGCTCCTCGGCCTGGCCTTTTTCCCTGGAGAAGTGGAAGAGGCCGGAATTGTAGCGGGCATCGGCGGCGCGGAAGAGTTCCAGCAGGCGCGGATAGGTCTGGGTGCCGTTGGCGACGCTGCGGAGCCGGCCGTAATCCTCGGTGCCGCGATCCTCGCAGATGCGCAGGAAAACAAGACGGTCGATGGTTTTCTGAACGGCGAAGTTCAGGTCGCGGACGTTGAGCGCGGGGTTGCGCAGCGCGAAGTTGCGGGCGAGCAGGTCGCGCCAGCGCTCGATTTCCTCCAGAAAGGCGGTGTCCACCTCGGCGGTGCCTTTTTTCTTCTTCGCGGAATCGGCGTATTTGTCGAACGAGCCTTTGAGGATGGCATCGCGCGAGAAGATGGCGGCGATCTCGTCCCATTTCTCCGCATACTGATCGCAGGTGCAGTAAAAAGTGCGGGCTTTCGATGGCGGGTCGCCGGGCGCGGGCTTGATGCGGGTGTCGTAGATGGCGAACTCCTCGAAGTCCGAGAGGATGGAAAGCGGCAGCTTGGCGGACCATGCATAACGCCGGAGTTGATAGGCCGGGGCGACGTCGCCCTTGATGTTCACGGACGGCTTTTTCGCCTCGAGAAAGAATTTCCGCTGGCCGTGCAGGGTGAATGCATAATCCGGTGCCTTCACATGCGGCCCGATCTTGATGGCATCTTCATGGATGACATCGCGGTATTGCGGCGCGAGTCCTTGCGAGTTCGCCATGTCCCAGCCAAGCGCTTCAAAGAGCGGATCGAGGAACTGTTTGCGGAGCTGGAACTCGTTATAGCTTCCCGACCTGAAATGTTCGCGGTGTTCGGCGAAGGTTTCGCAGAGTTTGAGGACGGCGTCGGGGGCGGGCATGGTGGGGATCAATTGAAATTACCGATGGCCGTTCACCAGCCGATCCGGGTCAGTCCGGCGACATGGTCGAAATGGGCATCGCGGCTGATGACCGGCAGTTTGTGCTGGCGGGCGATGGCGGCAATCCACAGATCGTTCATTGGAATGGGCGTGCCGGCGGACGCGAGTTGAAGACGGATTTCCGCATAATGGCGGGTGGTGGTTTCGTCGGCCGCCAGGACCGTGGTGGTGGCGAGCGCGTCATCCAACCATGTCGTCATTTTTTCGCGGAAGCGTGATTTCAGGATGCCGAAGCGGAATTCCGCCAGCGCCGGAACCGGCACGCACAGGCGGTCCGCCTGCTCGATGTGCCGGATGAAGGACGGTTCATTGAGCCACCAGGCGGAAAGACCGTTGGAATCGACGATCATTTCCACTCCTCCTCATCGATCTGCTCGAAGTTCTCCTCCACGATTCGATCGATGCGTCCCAGTTCCGCCACCATCTCCGGGTCATTGGCGGCAATGCCCGCGAATTTCATCCAAGGCTTCTCCGCGTGAGTCGGTCGCTTGGCCAATTTGTCCCGCAGCGCCTCGGTGACGTAGTCCTTGAGAAGCATGCCCTGCCGTGCGGCAGTGGCTTTCACTTCGCGGAACAGGGGATCGGGGAGTTCAATGGTAGTGCGCACAAAAGCACATTCCCATTTTTTCATGATCCTGCAAGTGCCGAATCGCTGAAAGCCAGCGAGGAAATGAGATCCGACATGAGCCGTCCCTTGCCGGGAGGCCGGGATACAAACCCACCAAATCGGCGACGGAAACCACGACCTCGGAATACCCCATGAATACCAACCAAGCCGCAAAACCGGTCCCGAAGGACCAGATGGTCGGGGCGGCGGGATTCGAACCCACGGCCTCTTCGTCCCGAACGAAGCGCGCTACCAGACTGCGCCACGCCCCGACATGTTGAGATCGGACAGGTCGGCTGCGGCCGTTTCCCGGCGCGCGCTGACGGGCGGGTTCTATGGCCGTGAACGGAGTCGGAGCAAGGAAATTCGCGGCTGCCTTTTGGGGCGACGAAACGGCGGACGGCGGTCGCGCGGTGTTTCAGGAGGCGGGCGATCAAATCAGTCGCCAACCGGGGATTTCCGCCTATGGTGGAAACGTCACGCGGCCACGGATTCCGCGGGAAACCCCAACCTGTTCATGATTATGAAAAGCATCCGCCTCCGACTCATGAGATCCGCCATTCCGGCGATTCTGGCGTTT
>DATISV010000315.1:0-3520 GCA_035468505.1 Luteolibacter sp.
ATCCGTCTCAAACCCGGCCAGAGCCGCCGTGTGTTCGTGGGCCTGACGCCGCAGCGCCGCGGGGTGGTGCGATTCAATGACCTGCGCGCCAATTTGCCCGACCCGTTCGGGTTTTTCCAAAAATGCGTGAAGGTGCATGCCGCGCCCTCAAGCATGCTGGTGCTGCCGAGGCGCTATCCGCTGCCGACCGTTTCCATGCCCGGCGGCGCGGCCTACAAAATCAGCGGCGAGGCCAACACCAACACCATCGGCACCTCGGGCGAATTCGTCGGACTGCGCGATTACCGCCCGGGCGATCCCTTGCGACAGATCCACTGGAAAAGCTGGGCCAGGGTCGGCCGGCCGATCGTCAAAGAACTCGAAGACACCCACTATCCGCGCTACGGGCTCGCGCTCGACACGCTCTCCAACGACCGCGACGACGCCACCTTCGAGGAGGCCGTTTCCGTGGCGGCTTCGTTCGCGGTGGAAATCGACACCAGCGACTCGTTGTTGGATCTCATGTTCGTGAAGAACGAGGCGCACATCGTGACCGCCGGGCGCGGCGTTGAGCGCGCGGACAAGCTGCTGGAGGTGCTGGCCGGCGTGACGCCCTCGCGCACTGGCGGCCACCGCGCGCTGGCGGAGCTGATCCTGCGTCATGCCGACGACCTGACTTCCTGCCTGGTTATTCTCAACGGCTGGGACGAGTCGCGCGCCGACCTGATTCGCCGGCTGGAACAAGGCGGCGTGGTCTGCGTGCCGGTCGTCATCGGCCGCGGTCCGCGCCCGGACGACGTTCCCGGCCACTGGCTCGAATCCGGCTGCATCGCCCGCGACCTGTTGCGACTGCCCGATCCACTCTGAGAATATCATCCGCATGCCTCACCAACCACCACGGCTCATTCTCGGCTGCGCGCTCCTGTTCTGGGGCGCGATGACCGGCCGGCCGTTCCTCGCCCTGCTCATGGCGCTGGCGGTCGAGGGCAGCCACTGGACTCGCGTGCGCTGGGATTTCGACGACACGGCATGCGGCCGCGCCTGGCGGATCTGCGTGGCGGCCATCATGGTGGCCGCGGTGCTCATCTGGCTGGACGGCAACCGCTACAACGCGATGCCGGTCTTGCTTTCCTGGATGCCGCTGCTGCTCATGCCGATGCAGTTCATCCAGTCCTACGGCATGCGCGCCGGAGTGCCGGTGAGCGAGCTGTCGTTTCTCGCGAAACGCAGGCGCGAGCGAAACCAGCGGTTCGGCCTCGAAACGGAGGGCGGTGAATTCAATTTCGGCAATGTCCTTTTCACCACCGCGCTGGTGGCGGCGAGCGTGGGCACGGAAGCCTATTCGTGGCTGTTCCTGCCCGGCCTCGTGATCCTCTGCGGGTGGATGCTGATGTCGGCGGGACGCGCGCGACCATGGCTGCTTGCGCCGGTGCTGCTGATGGCAGGCTTGCTAGCGTTCGGCGGACGCGTCGCGCTCGAACGCGCCGAGGAATGGCTCGGCCGCGCGACCGGAGAAAGAGGCACCCGCGATTTCAATCCGAACTTCGCGGCCACCCTGATCGGCCGGCCCGGAGCCGTGCTCCAATCGCCCGAAATCATCTGGCGGCTGTGGTCCGACGAACCCGGCGTGAAACCACCGCGCCTGCTGCGCACCGCGTCGTTCAATACCTATCTCGGCACCAACTGGCAGAACCAGCGGATCACTTCGATCGATTTCCGCGACCTCGATACCCGGCTCATCGACGACGTGCCCTACTACACGCTCGGCGACAACGCCTACGACGGCACCGGCCCGCCGCTTCCCAGCTATCGACTTCGCGGCTCGGCCGACGCCGAAACCCCGCTGCCACTGCCCGGCGATGCCGTGGCCTTGCGCGACTTCGCGCTCGATGGCGTGGAAAGCAACACCTTCGGCACCGTGCGCGTCTATCCCACCAATCCGGTGATCGAGGGCAGCGTCCTGTGGCGCGGCACGAGCAATCCCGAAAGCCCGCCGATCCCGGAAGAGGACCTCCGCATTCCGCTCGCCGAGCACGACACCATCCACGCCACGCGGGAAAAACTCGGCATCACGCCGGAAACCCCGCTGCCCGAAGCGCTCGACCGTCTCCGCGCGTTTTTCCACCGCGATTTCAGCTACACCCGCAACCTGAGCATCAGCCCCTCGCCTTACCGCATCACCGGTCCCACCGCGATCACGAAATTCCTCGATAGCGAACGCGCCGGGCATTGCGAATACTTCGCCACCGCCGCCGCGCTCATTCTGCGCGATGCCGAAGTGCCCGCGCGCTACGCTACCGGCTATGCCGTCATCGAGCGCGACTTCAAACGCGGCGGCCACGTCATCCGCGGCATCCACGGCCACGCGTGGTGCCGCGTCTGGGACCAGCGCTCGGCGCGGTGGATCGACTTTGATCCCACACCGCCCGATTGGTTCGGCTCGCTCGCCGGTCAGGTGACCCGCAGCCAGCGCATCCAAGACGCGCTCCAGCGGCTGCGGGAAGACTTTTTCCTGTGGCGCACCCGACCGGAAAACCGGCTCGCAGTCTCACTTGCGATGACAGCAATCGGGCTCGCCCTGGCCGCGTTTCTCGCCACCAGGCTCTGGAAATCGCGACGCCAGCTCGACCATCGGAAGAAGGCCGCCGACAAACTATCGATCCGCACGCCGCTGCACGATTTGGAAAAACCCGCCGTCCGCCACTTGGGCGAGCGCCCTCCCGGAGTGCCCTATGCCGTCTGGCTCGCCGGTTTGCGTCCGGGCTTGCCCGATGCCGGCATTCTCGACCAAGCCATCGTCCTCCACCAGCGACTGCGTTTCGATCCGGCACCTTTCGATAGCGATGTCGAAAACCAACTCGCCGGCCTCGCCCGCCAGCTCATCCATTCGCTCGATTCCGTTCCACCCCGCAGCGCCGCCACAGGCGCGGTCCCAAGGTGACGCAAGCGATCGCCAAGCCCGCCGCCAGTCCCCACCACACGCCGCGCGCGCCCATGTCCATGCCGAATGCCAGCAGGCCCGCCAGCGGCATTCCGCAGATCCAATAGGAAACGAAACTGATGATCGCCGGCACGCGCGTGTCATGCAGCCCGCGCAACATCGATGCGGAGGAAACCTGGATGCCATCGAAAATCTGGAACACCGCCACGATCACCAACAACGAGGCGGTGAGCCGGATCACCGCCGGATCGCCCGTGAAAGCCGCCGCCATCTGCTTCCCTAACAGCGAAAACGCCGTCGCCGCCAGCAGCGCGTAAACGACCGCCAACAGCCAGCCGGAAACCGCGATCGGCCGCAGCCGCCCGTATTCGCCCGCGCCGTGCGCCTCGCCGAAGCGCACCGTCAGCGCCATCGAAAACCCCAGCGGCACCATGAACGCGGTGGCCGCCAGCGTGACTGCGATCTGGTGCGCCGCCATCGCGGCCGGGCCGATCCGTCCCATCAACAAAGCGGCGAACGAAAACGCGCCCACCTCGAAGAGCATCTGCGCGCTCGCCGGCAGTCCGAGCGCCAGCATGGCCATCACTTCACGCCGGTTCG
>DATISV010000316.1:0-2299 GCA_035468505.1 Luteolibacter sp.
AGGGCCGCGCCGCTGCCGGAAGTGACGAGGCCGATGTTTCTCGGAAACCCGGGAATCGGCCGCTTGCGGTCGGCGTCGAACAAACCCTCGGCCTGGAGTTTGCGCTTCAAGGCCTCGAAGCGTGCCTGCAAGTCGCCCGCACCGGCGCGTTCGGCCTTCTGCACGATGATCTGAAGCTGCCCGCGCGCCTCATAGACGCTCGCCTCGGCGAAGACCTTCACCTTCGCACCGTCTTCCAACGCGTCCGCTCCCTCGCGCCGCCGCGCGCCGAACATCGCACATGAAATCTGCGCGCCCTCGTCCTTGAGCGAGAAATACCAGTGCCCGCTCGCCTGCTTGCGGAGATTGGAAACCTCGCCCTCCACCCAGACCTCGCCGATCTGGATCTCCAGCAGGTTCTTCATCCGCCGCAGCAACTGCGTGACGCTCAGCGCCCCGGGAGCGCCAAGCCCCAGCTGGGCGCGGGTTTCTTCATTAGGCTGATCGGGTGAGTTCATGGTGAATTGGAAGATTTCGCGCCGAGCTGGGGCTCGGCGCTCCCGGGTCAGCGGCGCTTGGGTTTCCGCTTGGCTTGTTTTTTCCCGCGCCGCGGCGGGCCGGCCTTGGCGGCGGGTTTTGGGGCCGGCTTTTCGCGGCGGCGGGCGGGCGGGGCCTGGCGCGGGTGGATGGATTTCGTGCCGGTGCTGGTGGGCGGGCCGGCGACGGAGAAGTCGACGAAGCGTTTTTCCAGATCGAGGCCGGTGACGTGGAGCGGCAGGCGCATGCCCATGGCGATGACCATGCCATCGGCGGAGACCCACGCGCCGCGGTGGCCTTCGAGCCGCCAGCGGCCGGGCGGCAGGTCCTCGCGCTTGACCACGCCGCGGATCGCCATGTCCGGGATTTCGACCATCAGGCCCATCGGCCGGACGTCGGTGACGAGGCCGTCGAACACATGCGGATCGTGCTTTTCGGCGACGCGCTGGAGGTATTCGAAGAGCTTGATCTGCTTGGTTTCGCTTTCGGCCTCGGCGGAGTTGCGCTCGGTGTCGGAGATATGACGTGATATCTCGCGCAGCTCGGATTGCGACGGCGTGCGGTCGGGATTTTTCGGCGCGTTCTGCAACAACGGCTGCAAGGCGCGGTGGACGATGAGATCGGCGTAACGGCGGATCGGACTGGTGAAATGACAGTAGTCGCCCTTCGCCAATCCATAGTGTCCGACCGGTTCGGCGGAGTATGCCGCGCGCTTGAGGCTTTTGAGCAAACCCAGTTTGATGATGTGCTCCTCGGGCGAGCCCTTCGATTCATCCAACAACTTCTGGATGTGCGCGCGGTTGGTGAGGTCGCCGGGGCGGTATCCGTGGAGCATGGCGGTCTCGGTGTAATCCATCAGCCGCGACGGATCGGGATCTTCGTGAATGCGATATACGGCGGGTTTCATCCGCTCGCGCAGCACCTTGGCGACGGCGTCGTTGGCGGCTAGCATGCATTCCTCGACGAGCTGGTGGCTCTCGGTGTGAATCACCGGCTCGGCGGCGACGGCGCGGCCTTTCGCCTCGAGCCGGATCTTGATTTCCGGCATTTCCAGATCGAGCGCGCCACTGGCGAAGCGGCGGCGGCGCAGGATCGACGCCATTTTCCATGCCTCCCGCACCATCGGAACCAACTGCGGATCGGAGCCTTTCGGCGCGGGTTTGCCATCGAGGATCGCCTGCGCCTGTTCGTAGGAAAGCTTCGCACGGCTGTGGATCACGGCGTCGAGAAAGCGCGCGTTGGTGACTTTGCCCTCGGACGTTATCTCTAACAGCGCGCACTTCGTCAGCCGGTCCACGTCCGGCTTGAGCGAACAGATGCCATTGGAAAGCTCGACCGGCAGCATCGGCAGCACGCGGTCCACGAGATAAGTCGAATTGCCGCGCTCGACGGCTTCCTTGTCCATCACGCCGCCGGGCTTGATGTAGTGCGAGACATCGGCAATGTGCACGGCGAGCCGCCAGCCGTTGCGTGTCTTTTCCAGCCAGATCGCATCGTCGTGGTCCTTGGCGTCGGCGGGGTCGATGGTGATCACGAGCTTGTCGCGCCAATCCTCGCGGCGGGCCAGCTCGGCGGGCTCCACCTCGTCGGGCACCGCGCGGGCGGCGGCCAGCACGTCATCGGGAAACGAGGTGCGCAGTCCAGAGCGGTGAATCACGCCGATGATGTCCATGCCCGGATCGCCGGGCCAGCCGAGCACCTCGATGATGCGTCCGCGCGGAGAGACGCCGGGATCGCGCCAGTTTTCCAAGTCCACCACCACCGTCTGCCCCGGCTGGGCGGT
>DATISV010000317.1:0-3138 GCA_035468505.1 Luteolibacter sp.
CCCGGTCTCGCGCTGGAGGAAATGGCGCACGGTGCGGACCTGGGTGACGATCTGCTTGGGCTGGCGGAAGTGGAAGGCGGAGTCCGGCATGCGCTCGAAGTGGCGCTTGACGTCGGGGTGGTAGTCCTCGCGCATCAGTTCGATGACGGCGTGGCGCAGGGCGAGGCGGTCCTCGTCGAGTTTCTTCGAGTATTTCTCGCGGCCGTTTTCGAGGAAATTGCGGGCGGCGGTGTGGAGCTGGAGCATCAGGCTCTGTTTCCAGCCGTTCCAGGATTCGGGCGAGGTGGCGTTGGAATCGACGTAGGTGAAGAGCAGCAGGGCGTCGAGGTTGGCGGGGGTTTTCATGATGGCGCAGAACTCGGCAATGACCTCCGGGTCGTCGAGATTGCGGGTGGTGGCGGTGCGCCAGAAGGTGAGGTGGTTGTCCACCAGGAACATGACGAGGCGGCGGCGCGCGCCCTCGATCTGGAGGCGGTTGCAGAGCTTGGCGGCGAGGATGGCGGAGCCGTCGATGTGTTCGCGGATGTTTTCGGCGCGGCCGGTGTCGTGGAGGATCACGGCGAGGTAGAAGGCGTAGGGATCGGCCACTTCGTGGAAGAGGCGGCGGAAGATTTCCGGCCGGGATTTGTCGTGGCCGACGAGGGCGTCGAGTTCGTCGATGCAGCGCAGCGTGTGTTCGTCGGCGGTGTAGCGGTGGAAGAACTCGTGCTGGACGAGGCAATCGAGCGCGCCGAACTCGGGGAGGTAGCGGCCGAGGAAGCCGATACGGTGCATGAGGCGCAGGGTGCGCGCGACATCGCCTTTGCGCTCGAGGATGGCCTGGAAGATCTTGCGGTTTTCCTTGGAGTAGCGGAATTGGCGGTCGATGTCGCCCCAGTGTTGCGCGATGAGCCTCCGGAGCTGCGGGCTGAGGCCGAGGTTGCGGAGCTGGCAGTGCTGGAACAGCCGCATCAGACGGTTGGGATCGTCCTTGAAGATGTCCTGGTGGGCGGGAAACAGACGTCTTTCGCGGGCGATGAAGCCGTCGAATTCCTCGCGGCTTTTCTTGCGGAAGGTGAGGAACGAGCGGATGCCGGAATCGGCGCGCGTGGCCTGCTCGATCTCGAAGGCCTCCATCAGCGAGGTGGTGTGGCGGTAGATGTGGCGGGTGTGGCGGTAGTAATCGCGCATGAACGCCTCGGTGCTGCGGAGGATGTCCGGCTGCGGATATTTGAAGGCGGTGGCCACCACGCCCTGGAGGTGGAGGGTGAGCTGGTCGGTGGACTTGCCGGTGTGGTAGTGCAGTTCGTTGCGGACGCGGTGGAGGAAATCGTAGGCCTGCTCCATTTCGCGGAACGCGGCGGGGGTGAGCAGTTTGCTTTTCACCAGATCCTCGAGGCGGCCGCTTCCTTTTTTCACGCGTGCGACCCATTGCACGCTCTGGTAGTCGCGCATCGCGCCGCAGCCTTCCTTGACGTTGGGTTCCTGGAGGAAAACGGTGTGGGAGTGCTTGGCGTGGCGGTCGCGGAGGTCCTGGCTGCGCAGCTCGAAAAACGCCTGCTGGCCTTTTTCGATGCATTCACGGGCGAAGCGGGTGGTGAACTGGGCGAACAAGTCTGCATCACCGGTAACCAGCCGGGCGTCCATGAGCGCGGTCTTGTTTTCCTGGTCGGCGCGCGCCTGCTGGATGCACTCGGCAATCGAGCGACAGGCGTGCCCCACTTTGAATCCCACGTCCCAGAGGAAATAGAGCACGTCCTGAACAAGCTCCTGCAGCGGCTTGGGCAGCTTGGTGGAGGCGCGAGGAAGCAGGAACAGGATGTCGATGTCCGAGCGCGGATTGAGCAGGCCGCGGCCGTAGCCGCCGGTGGCCACCAGGGCCATGCGCGGTGGCTGCGAGCCGGGTGTGCGTTTCGCCAGTGCGGCATCGAGCGTGGCGGTGAGGATGATGTCGATGAGCCGGGCACGGGTGCGTGCGATATCGAGGCCGCCGGCACCGGCGCGGTGGAAGGCGAGAATGCGTTTCTCCTCGATCTTGAGCAGGCGCTTGAACAGGGCGATGCGCTCGGCCGGCGAGAGCTGTCCTTCGAGCGCGGGCTTGAGGAATTCGCGGGCGTGTTTTTCCAGCGTCTTGGTGTGATCGGTCATGAAGGTTTCGGAACGCGCGCAGCTTGGCCGGTGGCGGGGCGAGGTCAAGCGGTGCAAGCCATCCGCGTGCCGACGCGTGCGTAGAGTTCGGTTTGTTGCGACGAGTGATCCAGGAGATCCCCCTCCAGCACCACCGCGCCGGGTTCGAAGAGGGTGATCACCGACGATCCGCCGAATTCGAAATAGCCCTTCTCATCGCCCTTCGCCACCGCCTGTCCCGGAGTGAAGGTCTGGCGGATCGAACCGACGCAAGTGGCTCCGATTTCCACGATCCACACGCTGCCGCAGCGGGCGCTGTCGAGCCGGGTGATGACGCGCTTGTTTTCCCACAGGTAGGCGAGGCGCTTGCGCAGGGCGAGTGGCGAGACGGAATACAGCGGCCCTTCGATCAAACGCGCCTCGCCCGGCACGCCGGCCACGGGAAAATGGAAGCGGTGGTAATCGACCGGGCACAGGCGAGAGAGCACCAGCGATCCGTGTTCCAAGTGCGCCGCGAGCCGGTCGTCGTCTAACAGCTTCCCCAGATCGAATTTCTGACCCTTTACGAACACCCCGCCGATCTCCGACGCCTTTGCGAATCCCAGATGGCGTCCGTCCGCCGGAAACAGCACCGCGTCTTCAGAGGAATCCACCGGGCGGGCTTCCGGTTTCAGCTTGCGATAGAAAAATTCGTTGAAGCTGCCGAAGGCGGCGGGTGATTCCAGAAACTCAGCCGCATCCAGTCCGTAGCGTTCGATGAACGGCCGGACCTTCGCCGCCGATGCCGGTGTGCTCATGCGTTGGCCATACCATGCGGAAAAAAAACGCCGTTTCACCACGGCCGCCAGTGCGAGGGCTCCGAGCGGGTGGCCGTAGGTCCAGCGCAGCAAGCCCTCGCCGTAGATTTCCTCGGTCTCCATGCGCCCGGTGTGGCGGTTGTAAAAGCGGATCGGTTCCATGCCGCGTGTCTAGCGGCCACCGCCCGGTCCGGCAAGAGTGACGGGGAGGGTGCCCGGCGAATCCGAATTATCA
>DATISV010000318.1:0-2445 GCA_035468505.1 Luteolibacter sp.
AACCGGCCTCGGGCGTGAGACTGAGGAAACCGCCGAGCGTCATCGGCAGCGACCATTCCTGCCAGGTGTGGAAGCGCGCGTAGCCGGAATCCAGCAACTGGGTGCGGATCGCCTCGCGCTGGCGGCTGCCGGGCGGCAGCGCGATCATGCGCTCGGCAAGCCGCCGCTCGTAGCCGCCGAGCTGGCGCAGCAGGCGCTGGGCCTGGGGATCGCCCGGCGCCAGTGCCAGCAGGGGATTGACGATCGCGCTGCGAGTGAAGTCCGCCGCC
Source organism: Luteolibacter sp. (assembly GCA_035468505.1). GTDB lineage: Bacteria > Verrucomicrobiota > Verrucomicrobiia > Verrucomicrobiales > Akkermansiaceae > Luteolibacter. Next base: position 270 of record DATISV010000318.1, read on the forward strand.
TCCTCGCCGATATAGCCAAGCGAGGTGCGGCCTTCGTGCAGGACCGGCAGGCCGAAGAACGGCGCGCGCGCGCGATCGTAGGCGATCTCCGGATAACGGGTGTCGGTACGGTAGAAGTCGTTCACCCGGAAGCGGGCAAACAAAGAAAGCAGCGAGGCATCGTCGCGCCGGTAGATGCCAAGCGTGTTGTCCGGCCACGGATCGGTCCGGTAGCGGTCCATTTCGAAGTCCTCGAGATAGTAAGTGTCGCTGAGCCAGGTGAAATTGGCATCGAGCCACCAGTCGGCGTCGTCGCCGTCGAAGGAAAGCTCGTGGCGGTGCTTGAGTTCCACCTTGTAGCGATCCTCGTTGACGAAGCCGCGGGGCACGCCCGAGCGGGACTCCTGCGGATCGAGGTCGTTCAGATAGTAAAGCGAGAGACCGCTGATTTCATCGCGGTTGTCGATGCGGGTGTCCACGAGGTCCACGCCGGTGCCGATGCCGCGCTTGCCGCGGATATCGAGATTCCAGCGGGAGAGCAGCCAGGCGTCGAGGTTCTCGCCGGTGACCGGATCGGTTTCGCCGCCGAGCATGAGGCCATAGCTGTTGAGCAGGAAGGGGCCCCAGTTCGACCTGGCGCCGGGTATGAAGTGATAGCCGAGTTCGCCGTCGAGAGGCTGCGAGAGATACGGCAGCCAGAACACCGGGGTGTCGAAGGCATAGAGGCGGAGGTTGTTGAAGACGATCCTGTCGCCGGGATAGACGGTGGTCTTGGAAGCACGGATCCAGAAATCCGGATCCTCCACATCCTGGGTGGTGATGCCGGCGTTTTCGCCGATCAACACGCGGCGCCCGCCAGACTCCATGGCGGTGAACTTGCCGGCCTCCAGCAGGACCGGATCGAGCGAGGCGCGGAGCCCGCTGCTGTCGAGACGGCCTTCATCATAGTGATAAACGGCGCGGTCGCCGCGTTGCATCAGGTTGTCCTGATAGATGGTCACGTTGCCCAGCAGCGTGACGGTCTTGGCCTTGAGATCGAGTTCGGCGGTGTCGGAGAACATCTCCAGACCGTTGTCGCCCTCGATCTTGACCGGGCCGCCGAGGCGCACGCCGGATTCGATGTCACCCTCGATCCTGCCGCCCTGGTTGTGAATCCGGAGTTCCTCGGGCATCTCGAAGGCCGTGGCTTCCACCCCCTCGATTTCCGGTGCCGGGACCGGGGAAATCACATCCACCGCGGGCGGAATCTCCGCATCCGGGGATGGCTCGGCCATGGACGCCGATGCGAGGAGGAAAAACAGCGGTGCGGTGGACCATGCGCCTGATTTCAACATCGCGGGGATCAAAAATCCCGCGGCCTTCAAAGTAAAGTTGGAAAGCGCGACACACCTCCGACCGGCCTCGCATGCGTCATCGATGCGACACGTTTTTCAGGGGTCGTTGGGCGCGCCCCTCACGCACGATCCGCACCACTTCCCGCCACCCGCTGGACATAACGGGCGGCGGCCGCACGGGTGATTTCCGCCAGATTCGCCTCGGGTCGCGCGAACGGCGGAACGAACCACGGGTAGGAGCCCAGAAGGTCGGTGACCACGGCCACTTCGCCGTCGCAATTTCCATCCCCGCAACCGATGCCGATGGTGGGAACCGGCAATTCGCCGGTCAGCATGCGCGCGGTCGCCGGGACGATGGACTCGAGCACGATCGCGCAGACACCCGCGTCCACCAGTGCGCCGGCCCCTTCGCGCAGCGCGTCGGCCTGTTCCGGAGTTTTGCCTTTTTTGCGATAGCCGCCCTCCTCAAGCACACGCTGCGGCAACATGCCCAGATGCCCGATCACCGGAATGCCGGTGGAGGTGATGGCGCGGACCTTTTCCGCCTGGCGGACGCCGCCTTCCAGTTTCACCGCCTCCGCTCCCGCGGCGACGAGACGGCGCGCGGTGTCCAATGCCTGTTGCGGCGTATCATAACTGTGGATCGGCAGATCACCCAGCACGAGCGCCCGCGGGCGGGCACGGGCCACCGCCGCCACATGGTGCAGCATGTCATCGAGCGTCACGTGGGTGGTGTCCGGAAACCCCAGCACCACCATGCCGAGGGAATCGCCCACCAGCAGCACGTCCACACCGGATTCGTCGAGCAGGCGCGCGGTGGGGTAATCATAGGCGGTGAGCGCGGCGATCGGACGGCCGCCCTT
>DATISV010000319.1:0-9257 GCA_035468505.1 Luteolibacter sp.
CAGCAAGGCCTGCGTCGCCGCACTCACCGTGGCGACACTCGTCTTCGGCGTGTGGCCGCAGCCGATTCTATCGCTGTTGAATTGATCTAACGGGCGAGCCAGCCGCCGTCCACATTGAGCACCGCTCCGTTGAGATAATCCGCGTCCGACGAAGCGAGAAACACGCAACTCCCCGCAATGTCCTCCGGCGCGCCCCAGCGGCCTTCGGGAATCCGCGCCAGAATCGCCGGATTGCGCACGGGGTCTTCACGCAGCGGCTTCGTGTTCTCGGTGGCAATGTAGCCGGGCGCGACGGCATTCACATTGATGCGCTCCTTCGCCCACTCGCAGGCCAGCGCCTTTGTCACGCCGGCGATGGCGCTCTTGCTGGCGGTGTAGGCCGGCACGAAAATGCCGCCTTGGAATGAAAGCATCGACGCGATGTTGACGATACGGAGCCGCGCCTCAGCGGGCGAAGATTCACGTCCGCCGCCGAGCCACCAGCCGGCCACCGCCTGACAGAGGAAAAACGGCGCGTTGAGATTCACCTGCATCACCGTGTTCCAGTCGTCCTCGGGAAACTCCACCGCGGGATGGCGGCGGATGATGCCCGCGTTGTTGACCAGCACATCGACGCGTCCCGTGGCTTCCAGCGCCTGGGCGACGATGTCCCGCGCCCCCGCTTGATCGAGCTTTGCGAAGTCTGCTTGGACCGAGGTGAAGCCCGCACCGAGCGCCGCGACTTTGTCCGCGGTTTCGGTGGCCGCGCTCACGCCCACGCCGACGACATGCGCGCCCTCGCGGGCGAATCCAAGTGCGATCGCCTGGCCGATGCCGCGGCTTACACCGGTGACGATGACGGTTTTGTCAGTGAATCGTTTCATGTTTCAACGCAGGTCTAACGGCTTGACGGCATCCATGTCGGTGAAGGTCTGGTTTTCGCCGGCCATGCCCCAGATGAACTTGTAGTTGCCCTGGCCGCAGCCGGAATGAATGGACCACGCGGGTGAGAGCACCGTGTCGCCACCGCGCAGGAACAGGTGGCGGGTGGCCTGTGGTTCACCCATGAAGTGCGCGAGCACGCGGTCGTCCATGTCGAAGTAGTGATAAACCTCGCAGCGGCGGTTGTGGGTGTGCGGCGGGAAGGTGTTCCAGACCGATCCCACTCCAAGTTCGGTGAATCCCATCACAAGCTGGCAGCTTTGTATGCCGTTTTCATGGATGTATTGGCGGATCACGCGTTCGTTGGAGGTTTCCTGCGAACCGAGTTCGACCTTGTTCGCGTCATCGCGTGTGGCGGTAACGGTGGGATGCGCGGCGTGGGCCGGACAGCTCAGGATGAAAAACTTCGCCGGGTTGGAGGGATCCACGCTGGCAAACTCGACGTCGCGCGCGCCCATGCCCACATAAATGCAGCCCAGCGGTTCCACCGTGTGCGCCGTGCCATCGACTGTGACGGTTCCGGCTCCCCCGGTGTTGATCGCGCCGAGTTCGCGTCGTTCCAAAAACGTCTCGCGGCCGCTTTCCTTGTGGTTGGGAAGAACGACGGGTGATTTCACCGGCATCGCCCCGGCCACCACCATGCGGTCGAGGTCGGTGAAAACGCCGCGGAAGGCATCGGCTTGGAAAAGTTCCTGCAACAGAAACGCCTCGCGGATTTCATCAGTGGTCATGCGCGCGACTTCCTGCGGACGCGGCATGCGGTGGATGGTGGAATCGAACATGGTGGGTCAAGCGGGTTGCCGCGACCAGTTCACGCCCGTGAAACCGCTTTGAAAAGAAATTCCCGCCCGTCAGGCGGGAACCAGTAATCCATGACGCACCAGTTCGCGCGTCAGATCCGAAATTCGAGCCGGCAGGTCGGGGATCGACGCGTATTCCGGCTTAGAGCGGATTTCCTCGACCATTGCGGCCGGTTTTTTTCCGCTGCGGACGATTTCGAGCAGTCGCAACAGATTTTCATCAATTTGGCCGTTGTAAGCGAAACGCATGGGGCTGGTCAGACGGATCGTTTCGCGTGTCCAGCCGTTCTCCAAAACCATGCGGACCTCCGCACGCACGCCATCGGGGACAGTGAAGCGCGCTTCCAACAACGAATGACCGACGGCGAGCCATGTTTCATTTTCGATCACGCGGCGCAACTCATCGCCGGATCTCACGTCGAAATTTTCCGCCGCCCGGCTCTCGGTGCGAGTCCACTCGCCACCCGGCCCGCATTTCTGAACCACCATGAATCCGCCGCTGATCCGGTTGACACCGGCATTCTGATAGAAATCAAGCCAGCGCCGCACCTCGTCCACCGCGGTCTGTTCCTCCCTGAAACGAAGGTCGGAGGAAATCCATTTCCACGCGTAGTCGGCCGGACTGGAGCAATCGGACTGGAACAACCAGCGGCGCGTGCCGGCCGGCGTCACCCACGAGAGCGGGCCTTCCGTCCAGTCGTCGTCGCTGGTGTGGCTCCAGTTGATCAACACCACGGCGATTCCGTCAGGAGCGAGATACTCCGGCACTTCGCGCAGCAGGCGCGCGCAGATCGAATCGCCCGCGCGCGACTCTTTATAAATCATGTTGCCGCCGGGCGATTGGACGTAGGGCGGATTGGCCACGATGAGCTCGAATTTCTCCCCCGCCACGCTGGAAAAACCATCGCCGTGCCGGAAATCGACGCCAGCGATCCCGTTGAGGCGCGCGGAAAACCGGCCGAGTTCAATTGCTCTCGCATTGAGATCGGAAGCGACCACCTGCATGCCGGCTGCGGCGAGTTTCCCCGACAACCAGCCGATACCGCAGGCCATCTCCAGTGCGCGTCCGGCACCGACGGGAGCCAGCGCCGCAAGCAGCATGCTGGATGGCCCGATGCCCATCACGAAATCATCCGCGTCCTCACCCTGCCGGCGGTGGAAATCGCAGGCGATCCAGCCCTCGCCCGCCGGCACGATCTGATAGCGTGAACGCAACACGCCGCCGCCCGCCTCCAGAAAACCGATCTCGAGCAGACCGTGCACGGCATCCCCGAGCGCGTAGAACGCACGCTCCCCGTCGAGGGAATCACCGAATGTGAAAAGCCGGATCAGTGAATCCAGCGGAGTGCCATCCCGGGTGTGTCCCAATAACGCCGCCCGGGGAACCGCTGAGCGCAACCAGTGTTCCGGCAGGCCGAGCGATTCAAGCGCCTGCTTCTGGAAACCCACGCGACGGAAACGCTCGCGCAGCGGCAGGGGGTCCCAACGGTCCAGATCAGGAAGGATTTCCTCGGCTGCCATGACCATTATTGTGGCCGCACACGGTACAATCCGACCGTGCCGGCCGGAGTGACGGTCTCGGTGGTGCTGGTGGCGGCCGCCACCACGGATCGCACGGTGGTGAATGGAGTCACGAGGTCCGGGCTCCATTCGATGACGTAGGCCTTCCCCGGCACGCTGTTCCATGTGATCTGATAGGAACCGGGCGTTTCCGAATGAGGTGCCAAGGTCGCCTTGAAGAACGAAGTGCCGGATTTCGGATGGGTGCCCAGTTCGAATTCCTGGCGGTTGGTGAGGCCATCGCCATCGGCGTCGAGTCCCGAGTCATCGACACCCACGCTGAGTCCAAACTCCCTCTCCCACCAGTCCGGCATGCCGTCCTCGTCGCTGTCAGGATTGGTGCCACCGGGCAGGTTGCCGGATTCCGATTGATTTGTCTCAAGATCATAACCGGCGAACAGTTCGTCGCCGTCGGGCAGAATGTAAATGTAGGTGATCCTGCTAAAGTTGAGTGAGAGCAATTCCACAGGCCGCTCATGGCTGCCAGTCGCCGCGGCAAACGACTGCCCGGAAACCAGCACATTCTCAAGTTCCAGCCGGGCGAACGGCTGGTCGCCACCGGCTGTTAGATCGAGTGTGACTTTCGGAAAGGATTCCCCGCTCTCCACGATCGCCCGGAACAAGCCGGGAGTCGCCCGGTCCACAAACTTGGCCAAACCCAGTTCGGAGAAAACCGGCAGGGAGCCGTCGCGTTCGCCACCACCCACAGCCGCCGCGAAATCCCGCTTCGTGTCGATATCGAATCCATGGATATCGATCCAATCCTTGTGGCGCGAATCCAACGCCCCACCCTTGATCGCCCCCCCGAAGTCGAGCCAGGCGGAGAGCTGTGCCCGTGCGGTGTCTGCCCCTAACAAGGCCGACAGGGCCAGTACTGCCGGATACCGGAACATGAGGTCAAAGCGGCTGTGACTTGGCCAAATCGAAGCCGACAACCGGCTCGGGCACGCTTTCGCCGGTCTTCGGGTCGATCCTCGAGTATTTCATCTCGATCTTGAGGAAATTGAACGAGACGGATTCCGTGGGGCGGTCGTCATCCGTCTTGCCTCCTTGCTTTTGCGATGAAACCAGCACCTGGCTGAGGGTCAGTTCGTAGAACACGCTCCGGGTGGCTGATTCGACCAGCCTGATGATTACCGTGTCGAGTTCTCCGCTGCCTCCCACCGCATTGAGGAAGAGTTGCGGTGAGGATTTGTCCACCTGCTTCGAAATGGTCACCTCGGATAGCTGCGGTCGTCCGGATTCACGCGATGCCCCGCCCGGAATGAATGTAATCTCACGCTTTACATTCCACTCGATGGAATCGAGCCGCACCCATTCCAAGTGTTCTTTTTCCTGAACCTCCCCCTTGATGTCGCCGATTTTGATGTAGGCGTCGAATGCGCCGCTGGCGTGCTGCGCCACCAGCGCAACAGCGGGTGGCACCAGTGCGAGCGTTTTGGAGAGTGGAGAAGGTCGTGTCGCGTGCATGATTCACGGACTGTAGCAAATCAACGGCGGTTGCTGTCAAGCGCCCCTTTGCTCTGTCCTTCGAACCACGTCCGGTAGTCCTCCTCCGGCACCACCTCCATGCGGCCGATCATGTTGCCGTGGCCCTCGCCGCACAACTGGCCGCAAACAACGAAGGTTTCGAGTTCCTTGACGGGCGTGAACCACATCGGGATCTCGCGGCCCGGGATGGCGTCCTGCTGGATGCGCATCGGCACGATGTGATAGTTGTGGATCACGTCGGTCGCGGTGATGTTCAGGACCGCGGGGCGATTCACCGGAAGCCGGAGGATCGGGTTGACGAAATCGTCGAGGGCGTTGGGGTCGTCCTTGTCCAAACCGATGTCGCCGACCGAACTGATCAGGTCACCGCTGGTGCGACCGAACTTGCCGTCCGCACCGGCGTAGTGGTAGGTCCAGCCGAACTGCCAGCCGACCACGCGCACGCGCTCCGGGTCGAGTTTCTGGACTTCCTTCCAGCTATCGACGCGCTCGGCCCAGAGCGGAAACGCGAAGCCGAGCAGCAACACGGCCTCGACGATGATCACGCCCACCTCGAGGTGGCTCGACAAGTGGCTTTTCACCCCGGTGTAGGAAGCCTTCGGCTGGCGGCGGTGCCAGAAACGGAAGATGCAGTAGAAGAAGAAAATCGTCCAACCCACGAACAAGGCGATCATGAACCAGTGCACCACGTCGAGCATGTGGTCCACCTGGTTGCCGTGAGCGGAGAAGTTTTCAGGGAGGCCGAGTAATTTGCTGGGGCTCATTGGGTAAAAACTGAAATGCTGAAATGCTGAGATACTGCTTATTCGGAATCCCGCGGCACGTAGTCGTCGGCGTAAGCGGGGTCGAAGTGTTCCTTTTCGCGGCGGGCGATGCGGAACATGAACCAGGCGATGCCGCCCATCATGGCGAGGATGACCACCAGCAGGAAGAAGATCGACCAGCCGGCGGCGTCACCGCCGCCTTCGACCATGGTGACACGGCAGGTGGAACAGGCGAATGGAATGAGTGAGATCATGACTGGCGGGGTTGTGTTTCAGGGTTACAGGTGGATGCGGCGGGCCTTGCGCAGGAAATAGATGCCGTAAACCGGCATCAGAAGGGTGCCGACGATGCCGGTGACGCCCATCGCCGTGGCGAGCGTGGTTTTCTCCGGCGCGAGCCGAAAGCCCCACACGATGAGGAACGCGAAGAGCATCAGGCTCACCGTGACGAATACGATATGGAATCCCTTGAGAGTCATGGCAGGTGCAATCAACCACCGGTTTCCGCGTTTTCAACCGCGGGGGTGCTGGTTGCGGCTTCGTCACCGAAGAAATACGGGTCGTGGATCGGATCCCACTTGGCCAGGCCGGTGAGTGCGAAGAGGCCGATGACGAAAACGATGCCGGAGCCGAAAATCCAGTAAACCGCCTTCTTTTCGTGGTTGAGGTGCATGAACACGGCGGCCACCAGCGTGGCTTTGAAGGATGCGATGGCCAGGCCGATGATCGCGTCCACCCAATCGAAGCCGTGGATCCCGAAGTCGAGGAATTCGAAACTCGCCACCGCCACGGTGACGACGGTGAACACGAACAATATGGCACCGATCAGCATGTAGGTGCGGATCGATTTTTTCACTGCTTCGGGAGTATCGGCCATGGGAAGGGATATTTGAGATTGGAGATTGGTTTTTACCGGCTCACATGAGGTAGAAGATCGGGAAGACGAAGATCCAGACGAGGTCCACGAAGTGCCAGAACAGGCCGCCGATTTCGACGCGGTTGGCGAGCCACTCGGGATTGCTCTCGAACATGCGGCGGCCGAAGAACAGATAGTAGGCCAGCACCAGCGCGCCGCCGATCACGTGCAGGCCGTGAAGACCGGTGATGGTGAAATACAGTGCGTAGTAGGTGTTCCATGCCGGAGTGAACTTGGAGGCGAATGAAACCTGCTCGCGCGGCAGTGAGAAATGTTCGGGGAAGGTTCCGGCTTGCTCGCGACCCTTGTAATCCGGGCCCATGAATTCCTCCTTGATGCGGATCTTCCCTTCGCCGCGGTCCACGCCGTCGGACATGGCCACGAAGTCCTTCCAATCGATGCGGTAGCGTTCCTTGGCGGTGGGCTCGCGCTTGGGCAGGCCGGTTTCCTTGTGCACGCCGTAGTCTTCGATCAGCCGCTTTTCGAGTTTGGCGACCTGCGCCTTGTTCCACTCCCACGCCTTGAGGGCGAACTCATGGTTTTGGACGAGCCAGGAATTTTCCACGGCAGCGATCGGGTCCTGACCCTTCTCGACCGCCTTCATCGCGAGATGGCGGAAGTCGATGGCGTCCACGTAATGGAACACCATCGGACTGGCGAGCAGTTCACCGTCGATGACGGTGTCGTCGCGCAGGCGTGACTGGGTCTCGCCCTCGCGAACGTCGCGCGGCTTGAAATCGAAGCGCACGGACGGCTCGACTTTGAAGGACACTGTGGCGATTTCGGTGAGGAGCCGGTCCTTGATCGATTCGACATCGACGTTCACATCCGAGGAAATCTGCCAATCGCGCTTGCCGGGGTTTTCGCTTTTCGCCTGTTTCCATGCTTCGCGAAGCGAATCGGTGCGCAGCCCCGCATTGTGGGCGCGGGCCTTCAGGTGTGCCTTTCGGATGCGCGCCAGCAGGTCGAGTGAGAGTTCCTCACCGGCCTTGGCGAGGGTTTCCTCGGATTCACCCTCGGCGGTGACCGCCTCGATGTTCCCGGCAAGCTGGATTTTCGCCTTGCGGTGTTCGGCCTGGCTGAGCAGTTCCTCGACCCAGGGTTTGTGATATCGCACCGTGCTGAAGGCCAGGCCGGTGGTTTCGATCTGGATCATGTTTTCCTCGACCTTGTTGCCGTAGTGATCCTTTTCGTAATCCTCCGGTTTTGGATTGTGACGGTCGGCACCCTCTTTGAGTTCATATCCCAAATGGCCTTCCACGACCGTGTAATCATCCAGCCGAACCGCCTGGTGATGGAACTTCACGTTGTATTCGATGGCCTTGAAGACCATGAACAGGGCGGCACAGAACAGCGTGATGCCCATGTAAATCCGGAAATGGTTCCAGTTGCGCATTTTCAGCGAGGCCCATGCGAAGACCACGGTGACGGAGGAACCGATCAGCACGAAGGTGTTGATGAGGCCCGGGAGCACCGGCAGCGTACGCTCCGGCCACGGGTAGTCGGCACCGAGACGCAGGAAGACGTAGGCCGAGAAAAACCCGCCGAAGAGCATGACTTCCGAGGCCAGGAACAGCCAGATGGCGATCTTCGAGTTGAAGAGCCCGGTATCCTTGCGGGGTGTGACGACGTAGGGGATTTCCATTGCGGGTGAGAATCAAGTGAGCGGTTGTCGGTGATCGGATGAGCCGTTTCAGTGGGCGGGTTTGTCCCCGTTATCGCGTTTTTCCGGCTCGATCCATTGCGGGTGGAAGTCCTCCTCGCGGTCGGGGCGGCTGTATTCGTAAGGGCCGCGATAAACCGCCGGATCGAAGGTGAAGTTGCCGTGGCCCGGAGGCGTGGGCGTGGCCCATTCGAGTGTGGTGGCGTTCCACGGGTTGTCGCTCTCCGCCTTCTTGCCGGTCTTCCAGGAAATGAAGAGGTTGATGACGAACGGGATCTGCGCGAGCGCCAGCGTCCATGCGCCCATCGACATCCAGATGTTCATGTCGAGATATTGGGCCACGGTGTTGGCGAAGATGTTGGTGCCGTCCCCGGTGGCGGCGGTGGCCTTGTCGAGATAGGCGTCGCCGCCGTTATACCAGCGGCGGTGGAAGCCGGCCATGCCCTGGAGCAGCATCGGGAAGAAGATGATGTTCATGCACACCAGGCTGGGCCAGAAGTGCAGGTGGTTGAGCCACGAACTCATGTAGCGGCCGGTGATTTTCGGATACCAGTGGAGTATGCCGGCGAAGAAGCCGAACAGGATGCCCGGAGCCACCACGTAGTGGAAGTGGCCGATGACATAATAAGTGTCGTGCAGGTGGAGGTCGGCTAGGTTGAAGGCGAGCGGCAGGCCGGTGAGACCGCCGATGCCGAACATCGGGATGAACGCGCAAGCCCACAGCCTCGGCGGGGTGAAACGGATCGAGCCGCCCCACAGCGAGATCAGCATCGAGGTGATGATGACCACCGAAGGTACCGAGATCAGCACGGTGGTGGTCTGGAAGAAGGTGGAAACCCAGGCACCCATGCCGGTCATGTACATGTGGTGGGCCCATACGATGAAGGAGAGGAAACCGAGCACGAGCACCGAGTAAACCATCGCCTTGTAGCCCCACAGCGGCTTGCGGGTGTTGGCCGGGATGATTTCCGCCACGCAGGCGAAGGCAGGCAGAAGCAGCACATAGACCTCCGGGTGGCCGAGGAACCAGAACAAGTGTTGGCAGAGCAGGGGTGAGCCACCGCCCGAGAGATACGCGAGGCCCTCGCTCTGGGTGAACAGCCCGGACGGCATGAAGAACGACGAGTGCGCCACCCGGTCCA
>DATISV010000320.1:0-7793 GCA_035468505.1 Luteolibacter sp.
GAACACCGCGCACAACACCAGGCCGATGGCGACCACCGGACCGGAAACCTCCTTCATCGCCTTGCGGGTGGCCTCCTTCGGTTTCATCCCTTGCTCGATGTGGTGCTGCACCGCCTCCACCACCACGATCGCATCGTCCACCACGATGCCGATGGCCAGCACCAGGCCGAACATGGTGAGCACGTTCACACTGAAACCGAGCACCGGAAACAGGATGAAGGCGCCGAGCAGCGAGACCGGCACCGTGCACATCGGAATCAACGTCGCACGGAAGCTTTGCAGGAAGATATAAACCACCAGCAGCACCAGGATCACCGCCTCGAACAGCGTGTGGACGATTTCCTCCATCGACGCCTTGATCGGCAGCGTGGAATCGAGCGCGATGTCATAGATCATGTCCGGTGGAAACTTAGCCTTCGCCTCTTCGAGGATCTTTTTGACGTTGTCGGCGGTTTCCAGCGCGTTGGCTCCGGGTGCCAGATAGATGGCGAAGGCGCCGGCGGGCGATTTGTTGAGCCGGGCGCGCAAGTCGTAGGTTTGCGCGCCGAGTTCCACGCGCGCCACATCCTTGATCTTCACCTGCGAGCCGTCCGGGTTCGAGCGGATGATCACTTCCTCGAACTCCTTCGGATCCTTGAGCAGGCCGAGCGCGCGCACGTTGAACTGGCTTTCCTGACCCGCGGGTGCGGGCTCCGCGCCGATGCGGCCGGCGGGCGATTGCGCGTTCTGCTCGGCCAGCGCGTTCTTGATGTCGGTGGGCGTGATGCCGAGCGAGGCGAGCTTGTCCGGCCGCAGCCAGATGCGCATCGTGTAGTCCTGCGCGGTGAAGTTCTTCACATCGCCCACGCCCTTCACGCGCTTGATGGCGTCCACCAGGTTGAGGTCGCAGTAGTTGCTGAGGAACACCGCGTCATAAGTGCCCTTCGGCGAGGCCAGACCGATGACCATCAGGATGTCGGGCGATGAACGGTTCACCACCACGCCCTCGCGTTTCACCGCTTCGGGAAGCTGCGCCTCGGCCTGGCCCACCCGGTTCTGGGTGTTGACCTGCATGATGTCCACGTCGGTGCCGACGGCGAAATAGACGTTGAGCGTCATCTTGCCGTCGTTGGCGTTGAACGACTGCATGTAGAGCAGCTTGTCCACGCCGTTGACCTTGGTCTCGATCGGCGTGGCCACGGATTCCATGACCGCCTCGGCCGCCGCGCCGCGGTAGGTGGCGGTGGCTTGGATCATCGTCGGACTGACCGACGGGTATTCGGCAATCGGCAGCCGGGAGAGCGAAATGGCGCCGACGATGACCGTGAGAATGGCGATGACCATCGCCACGATCGGCCGGCGGATGAAGAAGTCGGCCATGGCGGGTTATTCGTTCGCGGGTTGCGCCGGCTTGGCGGAGGCGACGGTCACCGGCATGCCCTCGCGGACCTTGTGGATGCCCTCGACGAGGATTTTCTCGCCCGGCTTGAGGCCCTCGCTGACGATGATCCGGGACTCGACCTGTTCGCTTGTCAGGACCGACCGCTGGCTCACCTTGCCGTCATCGCCCAGCACCCAGACGAACGACTTGCCTTGCAGCTCGACGATGGCGCGTTCCGGCACGGTGATGGTGTCCGGGCGTTTGCCCAGGTCCACCCGCACCCGCGCGAACATGCCGGGGCGCAGCAGTTTGTCCGTGTTCGGAAACTCCGCGCGCACCCGCAGTGTGCCGGTCTTTGTGTCCACAGCGCGGTCGATGAAGACGAACTTGCCAAGGTCCGGATGCTCGCTGCCGTCCGGCCGGATCAGGGTGAGCGGCACGTCCTCCAGTTGCTTGCCGGTCACCTTGCTTTTCTCCTGCGCCCGCAGGTATTCGACCTCGCTCACATTGCAGTAGAACCAGATCGGATCGAGGGTGGAAATGGTGGTCATCAGCGTGGGCTCGCCCTTGCCGACGAGTTCGCCGATGGATACCTGCTTGCCGCCGATGAGGCCGGAAACCGGAGCCTTGATGTCGCAGTAGCCGAGATCGAGCAGCGCGGATTCCACGCGCGCCGTCGCGGTTTCCACGCCGGCCTTGCCGACGTCCACCGCGGCCAGCGCGTTGTCGAGATCCTGTTGCGGGATCGCTTTTTTCTCGGCGAGCGGACGGAGGCGGTCCACGTCCCGTTCGTATTTGTGAAACGCGGCCACCGCCTCGGCGAGCGCGCCATTGGCCGCCGCGAGCCGTTCCTCGAACGGCTTCTTGTCGAGTTGGAAGAGCAGGTCGCCCTGCTTCACCTCGGTGCCTTCGATGAAAAGCATCTTGTCCACGAAGCCCTCGACCCGCGCGCGCACCTCGACGTTGCCCGGCGAATCCAGCTGTCCGATCAGCGTGGATGTCAGCGGCACGGCGGCGGTGGCGATTTCCATCACCTCCACGACCGGTGGCGGCGGTGCGGCGACTTCGGGTTTCTTGCAACCGACGGACAGCCCAAGCGCTAACAAGCTGGCGGCCAAAAACGTCGACGATCGGGACAACACCGGACCGGTGGCGGATTCTAATGAAACAGAAATCACAAGTGCGGGCTATCGGAATGCGGTTCGGGTGTCAATGCTACCTTGGTCCCACCGGGATTGCTTTCACTTGCAATGCCGGCGGCAAGTGGGTCGGAATGGAACATGCTCAAGATCCTGCTGCTGCTGTTCCTGATGGTATCCATCTGCGTGGCGGTGCACGGAGCGGGTATGGCATTGGGCTTGCAGTGGGTGAGGCGCATGCGGCCAGCGGAGCACCACCACTTCAACCGTGCGGCGATGTTCTGGATCCTGGTGCGCGTGGTGTATGGGCTGATGTTGCTGCATCTGCTGCAAATCACGGCCTGGGCCTTGTGTTTCCTGTGGGCGGGCTGTCTGCCTGACTTCGCCACCGCGTTTTATTACTCGGCCACCAGTTACTCGACGGTCGGCTACGGCGACGTGGTGCCGGCCGGCCACTGGCGCATCATGGGCTCGATGGAGGCGGTGACCGGCGTGCTGATGTTCGGCTGGAGCACCGGCGTGTTGTTCTCGGTGGTGCATCATTTGATGGGGAAATACCACGAACCCCCACCGAAGAGTGCGGGCTGAGCGAATCGTAATGACACGTCACAGCGCATCCACGATCTCCGCGAGCGCCTGCAGGCCTTTGGGCTGGATGATGCCCATGCCGCTGCCGGGGATGAACCAGATGCCGCTGTTGGCTGCGCGGCAGTAGGCGATGCGTGCTCCCGGAACTTCCGCGAGGTGGAACTTGTCGTTCGCGTGTTCGTTGAGAAACGCGTTGAAACGCTCGGCCCACGGGTCGGTGACCACGGGGAAGAGTTTTTCGCCGAGTTGTTTGAGTTCGGAGGCGGTCGCGGGTCGGATGGTCTTGCGAACCATCGCGCGGCGGTCTTCCATCGTGTTGTCGGGCCAGTCGTCGTCGTAGCTCATGGTGGTGGATGGTTGATAGTGGATGGTGGATGGTGGGGCGATGGTGGATTTCTTATGAGAGGATTGTTTTTTCGATCTACTATCTTCGATCCACTATCCTCGATCCCCAATCCACGCGCGCGAGCATGCGGATGCCGGGTTGGGCGGTGAGGCCGTGGGCGAAGATGCTGAGCAACACGGTGGCCATCACCGCGAGACGGGTGGCGTTTTCGCCGGGGAGGTCGCCAGCTTCCGTTAGATAAACCAGGCCGAGTACGATGGACGCCAGCCCGCGCGGTCCGAACCAGCCCATAAAGGCGACGGTCTTGCGGTCGAGTCCGCAGCCTTTCAAAGCCACTGCCACCGGCAGCATTCGGACGATAGTGAGGCTCAGGATCGCATAAACGAATGGCGCGGCGGCCAACAAGCCGTCGACACGGCCGATCAACAGACCGAAGAGGAAAAACACGGATAGATTGATGATCTGTCCCCATTCCTCGGTGAACTCGACGCTGTGTTTCCCGGCATGTTTGAAAAACACCTGCACGGCAAGACCGGCGGCGAAGGCGGCGATGAACGGGCTGGCGGCGAGTTGTTTGGAGAGCATCAGGCACAACACCGGCAGCGCCACCACGGCGGTCTGGAGGAAGGAATCGGCCATCCATTTCCGCAGGCGCGCGGTTTCAAGCAACCCGCCGCCGATCAAGCCGAGGCCGAGGCCGACGGCGAGGCCGAGGCCGAGTTGTTCGCCGATGAAGCGTGCGAAACCGGCCTCGCCACCGGCGGCCATCGCCATGAAGAACAACAGGAACGGCACCGACAGTCCGTCGTTGAGCCCGGCTTCGACATTGAGCGCCTCGCGGATGCGTTCCGGCACCAGCGGGCTGTTGACGATGATCTGGCCCAAGCCCGCGTCGGTGGGCGCGAGGATGGCGGCGAGAATGCCCGCTTCCCACCATGAGAATTGCGGAAACACCAGCTTCGCGGCAATGGCGCCTAACAGAATCGTCAGCAACATGCCGACGCTGAGCAAACGCGCCGGGAGCTGCCGGATGGAGTTGAGCAGTTTGAGATGGGTGCGGCTGGCATCGGTGAAAAGCAGCAGCACCAGCCCGATTTCCGCGAGTGTCAGAAAGCCGTGGATCTTCGCCGGTCCGATCAACGAACCGGCGGCGGGAAAAACGAGGATGCCCGCCAGCGTGAAAAGGATCGGCGCGGTGAACGGCGTTTTCGCCAACAGCCCGGACGCCAGGCTGTAGGCGAATAGCAGGACGATGAAGATGGCCAGCAGCATGGGAGAGGGACATTCGCTCCGGCCCGCGCCGGAAACTCACTCGGCCAGCCACGCGCGCGCGGCGTCGGCGGAGTCGAAGAATTGCACCGGCGTGGGACGCAGCCCGGCACCGGTGAAGGCTTTCACTTCGGCCTGCTTGTCGCCCGCGCCGACGATGGCGATTTTTCCGATCTTGTCGCCGTAGGAAAACATGAAGTCGATGTTGTTCCAGTCCTCGCCCTTCTGCCAGCCGCCGAAACCGTCCAGCACCACGAGCACGCGCGGGCTTTCGCCGGCGTCGATGCGCGCGGCCATTTCGGCTTCGCCGGCGGCGAGATCGGAGCGCGTGAGCACGCCGCTGATATGCATTTCAAAGATATGTTCGGCCGGGTTGTATTGAAAGGTGGAAGACATGTGATGAATCAATGAAACCGCGGCGCGGCATGGCAAGCTCCATCATGGAGCGGTTTTCACCGGGATCGGCGTGACGGGCGGCACTTCGCGTTTGAGTTCCGGTGCCTTGGGCGGCTGGTCGGCGGGCGCTGGCGCGGGCATCCGCACCAGCAGCCATTCCTGCACGCGGTCTTTGCCGAAGTGGATGGCCACGGTGCTCACGTCCTGCGTGAGGTTGGCAAGCGTGGTGGCATACACGGTTTCGAGGTTGTCGCCGATTCGCCATGCGACGTTCTGCGTTTGTTTGTCGCTCTGGCCGGCGAGGGGTTTCTGGTCGCCGGTAAGCGCGTTTTCATATCCACCGCTCACTTTGCCGTCCTTGCTGATGGAAATTTGGAAGAACATCACGGGATCGCCTTTTTCCTCCTGCGCGAGCGCGAACACACCCAGCGGCAGCCACTCGGACTGCGCGCCTTCCGTGGCGGGTGGTGTGGGTGGCGGCGGTTGCTCGACGTTGGTGGCGAGTTCGCGGATCGGTTCGTTGTATTCCTCCGCGGGCACCGGCTTGTTGTCCACATAGACGGTGTCGCCCTCGTAAACCACCGTGCTGCCGTAATCCGCATAGACCGGCGGCGGCGGCGAACTGGCGTAAACCCAATTTGAAACCGCGGATACCGTCACCGGCACCCACCACCACCAGGGATTGGCAGGATAATGGCCGACATAACCCCAACCACAGCCGCCCCACCAGTGGTCGTCGAAACAATCGTCATAGAAATCGCCGACGTTGTCCCAGACTTCATCGGCCCGGTCGAAACGATAGTCCCACATGTCCTCGCGGTGCTCTTGCCAATCCTCGCGGTTCTGGTCGCGCCAGTTTTGGCGGTCTTCGCGGTTGTTCTCGATGTTGCTCCAGCGGTCGTCACGGTTTTGTTGGAAATCGTCGCGGCGTTGCTGGCGGTTCTGGTCGCGCTGTTGCCATGACTCGCTGCGGTTGTCCACGCGCTGGTTCCAGTTTTCATTTCGGCCTTGCGAGCGGTCGCTCCAGTTGGCGCGGTCCTGCGGGCGCTGCGCGGGGCGCGTTCCGGCTTGCGGGCGGTCGCCACCGATGCCGGGGCGCGTGGACGGCAGTTGCGACGGACGGTTGCCGAGCGCCGCACCCGCTCCCGCGCCGGCAGCGACGCCACCGCTGATGCCGAGGAAATTTCCCACGTCACCGCGTGCGGGACGCGTGCCGGTGGATGGACGAGTGCCAGCGGCACCGGGGCGAGTCACACCGGAGGGCAATTGTGACGGACGCGACACGCTGGAGGGAAGTTGCGATGGCCGTGTGCCTGCCGATGGACGCGTGGATGGTGTGGAGGGAACACGTCCTGCGCTTGGACGCGATGCTCCGGTGGATGGGAGTTGCGTGGGCCGCGATACACTTCCGCTCGATGGCCGCGAAACCGACCCCGTCGATGGCCGCGTGCTTGGCCGTGAAACACTGCCCGAAGAGGGACGTGAGTAGCTGCTGCGGTTGCTGGAGGAAGGCCGTGAATAGCTGCTCCGCGAATAGCTGCCGCCACGCGAATAACTTCCGCCGCCACCTCCACCGCGCGAGAAGCTTCCACCACCACCACCACGGCCTCCTCCTCCACCTCCCCTCCCGCCGCCGCGGGCTTCGGCATCGGGAGTGGTCATGATCAACAGCGCGATCATCGCGCAGAAGTTGAAACAGGCTGCCAGTTTCGTGCGCATGGGCTTATTTCCCTCCTTTAACCTTGCGGATTTCAATGCGTCCGATGGTCGGTTGCGGATCGCCATCCAAGGTGCGGTTGGCGGATTCCCAGGTGAAATGATCGTCGGCGAGTTTGGTGATGGTATTGTCCGAACTGGTGCGGCCGCCATCGGCGGAGTAGCCGGTTTCACGCACCAGCCAGCGCTGGCCCTCGCGGGTCCAGAAACCTTCGGTGAAACCGCCGGCATCATCGTAGGTCCATGAGCGGATGCCTTCCTCGACGGGATCCCAACCGATGATCTGCCATCCTTCGAGTACCGGGTCGTCGCCGCGTTTCACCGTCACGTTGCGGCTGATGAATGCACCGCCGCTCGCCCATTGATACTGGCTGTGAATGGTGAGTCCGGTTTCCTTGTCGGCCTCCTCCCAGTGGCCGATGAGCCATGATAGCTCTGACAAACGGTCGCTGGCGGTGGTTTCCGGCACCGGGGTTTCGATCAACTGGCTGATCTTCCACTTGCCGTCCTGCTTGAGATGCACGGCGGTGTAGAGCGCCTGCGCCGTATCGCCGTTCTTGAAGGTCAGCGTGGTGCCGCCTTTTTCGACGACCACATCCGGCGTCAACGCGGTGGCGGAATGCACGTCGATGGCGAGCCTGGCACTCTTGTTGATGCGGAAGGCGTCGCGCAACACGGCTTCGATGGCGGCGCGTCCGCGGAACTCGCGGCCGTCGTCGGAAGTGTATTGCGCGTCATCGGTGAAAGACGCGGCAAGACCTGCCACATCAGCCTTGGCATAGGCTTGCTCGTAGGCCCTGGCGTTGGCGGTCACAGCCGCCATCTCGGGACTGGTTTCCGCGGGTTTCGCGGCAGATTCCTCGCCGCGCACGGAAAGACCGGACGCGAGCGCGAAAAGCAAGATTGGTAGAGTCGCTTTCATGCGTTTGCATTCCTATCGAATGTCTTGGAAACCGGCAATAAGACCTAGGGCCTAATC
>DATISV010000321.1:0-3648 GCA_035468505.1 Luteolibacter sp.
TCGGTCATCGTTTCCCGCGCGCTGCCCGACGTGCGCGACGGCCTCAAGCCCTCCCAGCGCCGCATCCTCTACGCGATGCGCCAGCTCGGCGTCACTCCGGGCAAAGCCCACGTGAAGTGCGCCAAGATCGTCGGCGAAACGATGGGTAACTTCCACCCGCACGGCGACCAGGCGATCTACACCACGCTCGTCAACATGGGCCAGCCGGGGTCGATGCGCGAGATGCTCGTCGATGGCCAGGGCAACTTCGGCTCGGTCGAGGGCGACGCCGCCGCATCCATGCGATACACCGAGGCGCGGCTCCATCACCTCGGCATGGCGATGATGGACGATCTCGACAAGGACACGGTCGATTTCCAACCGAACTACGACGGCTCGCAGGAAGAGCCCTCGGTGCTGCCCTCCGCGTTTCCCAATTTCCTCGTCAACGGCGGCACCGGCATCGCCGTCGGCATGGCCACCAACCTCGCCCCGCACAATCTCGGCGAGGTGATCGACGGCATCTGCGCGCAGATCGACAACCCACAGATCACGCTGCCCGAGCTGATGCAATTCATCAAAGGGCCGGACTTCCCGGTTTCCTGCGAGATCCGCGGCCTGCGCGGCATCGAGGACTACTTCCGCACCGGCCGCGGCTCAATGCGACTGCGCGGCAAGGTGGAGATCGAGGAAAACGAAAACGGCAAATCGATCATCGTCATCCGCGAGGTGCCCTACGGCGTCAACCGCGCCACCCTCCAGGAACGCATCGCCGAACTGGTCAACGAGAAGGTCCTCACCGGCATCTCCGGCATGCGCGACCTGTCCGACGAGGAAACCCGCATCGAGATCGAACTGAAACGCGACGCCCGCCCGCAGGTGGTCGTCAACCAGCTCTTCAAGCTCACCGCGCTGGAAACCTCGTTCAGCGTGAACATGCTGGCCATCCACCAG
Organism: Luteolibacter sp.; assembly: GCA_035468505.1. Classification (GTDB taxonomy): domain Bacteria; phylum Verrucomicrobiota; class Verrucomicrobiia; order Verrucomicrobiales; family Akkermansiaceae; genus Luteolibacter. The sequence continues at coordinate 934 of DATISV010000321.1, forward strand.
CAGCGGCCCAAGCAGCTCTCGCTCAAGGAGGCCATCGACGCCTACATCGAGCACCGCCGCGAGGTCGTCATCCGCCGCACCCGCTACCTGCTCAACAAGGCGGAGGAACGCGCCGAACTGCTCGAAGCCTATCTGCTCGCGCTCGGCCACCTCGACGACTTCATCAAGATCATCCGCGATTCGAAAAACCGCGACGAGGCGCGCGAACGCCTCGCCGCCTATCAGTTCTCCACCGCCACCGCGGAGAAACTCGGCATCCTCATCCGCTCGCAGGCCGCCGTGCAGGGCGACCGCTACATTTTCTCCGAGCGCCAGGTCAACGCCATCCTCGAACTCCGCCTCTATCAGCTCACCGGCATGGAGCAGGACAAGGTGAAGGGCGAATACGACGAGGTGCTGATCAACATCAAGGACCTGCTCGACATCCTCGCCCGCGAGGAGCGCGTGCTCGGCATCATCAAGGACGAGCTGCGCGCCATCCGCGAGAAACACGCCTCCCCGCGCAAGTGCCCGATCCTCGCCGAGGAGGGCGAGATCGCCATGGAGGACCTCATCGCCAACGACGCGATGATCGTCACCCTCTCGCACCGCGGCTATATCAAGCGCACGCCCGCCAGCGAATACCGCCTGCAAGGCCGCGGCGGCAAGGGGCTCAAGGGCATGGAAACCAAGGCCACCGGCAAGGAGGAGCCCGACGATTTCGTCGAGCACCTGTTCTCGGTGCAGGCGCACGATTACCTGCTGTTCTTCACCAACACCGGCCGCATGTATGTCGAGCGCGTGTTCGAACTCCCCGAGGGTTCCCGCACCTCGACGGGCCGCTCGATCAAGAACGTGCTCAACCTCAAGCCCGAGGAGAAAATCGCCGCGCTGCTCCGCCTTGGACGCGTCACCGACGACGACGGCAATGATTTCACTTTCCGCGAGGACGCCGGCTTCGTGTTCTTCGCCACCCGCTCCGGCAAGGTGAAGAAAACCGCGCTCCACGACTTCCGCAACTACCGCAAGGACGGCATCATCGCCATCATCCTCGAGGAGAACAACGAACTCATCGGCGTGCGCCTCACCTCCGGCGACGACGAACTAATCCTCGTCACCCACGAGGGCCTCTCGCTGCGTTTCCACGAAAGCGACACCCGCTCGATGGGCCGCGCGTCCGCCGGTGTGATGGGCATCCGTCCGGTCGAGGGCGACTACGTCGTCGGCCTCGCCCTGGTCACCGCCGGCAGCACGTTGTTAGTCGCCTCCGAAAACGGCCTCGGCAAACGCACGCCGTTCGACGACTACCGCAAGCAAACCCGCGGCGGCAAGGGCATCATCACCATGAAGGTCACCGACAAGACCGGCCCGGTCGTCGGTGCCGTCACCGTGACCGACGAGGACGAACTCATGCTCATGACCTCCACCGGCCAGAGCATCCGCATCCGCGTCAGCGAAATCCGCGAGACCGGCCGCAATGCGCAGGGCGTGAAACTGCTCACGCTGAAGGAAGGCGAGAAGCTCCAGGACATCTCCCTTGTCATTCCCGATGGGGAGGACGAACGGAGCGCGGACTTCAGTCCGCCCGAATCACCCTCCGACGACGCAACCCAGGCGGACTGAAGTCCACACTCCGGGTGACGGCGATTCCACGGCGGGGACTTGTCGCCGGGGAAATCCCGGTCATGTTGGGTTCATGGAAAAAAGCAAGCCCGCGGCGGGCCAGACGACAGCCGACATCATCCGGGAGCTGGAAACTTACTACGAACCGGAGAATCTTTACCTGCGGACGGTCGGTTCGGTGCTGGACGCGGCGGATCTGCTGGACGTGCCGCACGAGGTGAAGCTGATCCTGAGCCAGCCGAAAAACGAGATCATGGTCCATTGCCCGGTGCGCATGGACGACGGACGGTGGGAGCTTTTCAAGGGCTACCGCGTGCAGCACAACAATGTGTTAGGCCCCTACAAGGGCGGCATGCGTTATCACAAGGAGGTGAAACTCGACGAGGTCAAGACGCTGGCCTTGTTGATGACGATGAAGTGCGCGCTGGCCAGCCTTCCATACGGCGGCGCGAAGGGCGCGCTGAAGGCGGATCCGCGCGAGTTGAGCGAGGGCGAACTGATGCGGGTGACGCGACGTCTCACCGCGGCGCTCGGCAGCAACATCGGGCCGGACTATGACATCCCCGCGCCGGACATGGGCACCGACGCGCGGGTGATGGCATGGATGGCGGACACTTATATCAATTTCGCGGAATGCTCGTCGAAAGTCACCGCGCGCGCGGTGGTGACCGGAAAGCCGCTCGAATTCGGCGGCTCGCGCGGCCGCGACAAGGCGACCGGCCAGGGATTGGTCTATGTACTCGAGGAGATGCTGCCTGGCATGGGCATGGAAATGTCAGGGCTCGGGTTCAGCCTGATCGGCTACGGCAACGTCGGATCGTGGACCGGCCGCCTGCTGCAGCAGAAGGGCTGCCGGATGCTGGCCGTGCTGGACCACACCGGTGGCATCGCGAATCCGGGCGGGATCGATGCCGAAAAACTCGCCGCGCACGTGACGGAACACGGCGGTGTAAAGGGCTATCCGGACGCGGGCGCGATTTCCGAGGATGAGTTTTATGAAACGGAGGTGGACTTGTTCATCCCCGCCGCGCTCGAACAGATGGTGAACCTCGAACACGCCAAGCGCATGCGCTGCAAGGTGGTGGTGGAAGCCGCCAACGCGCCGACCACGCC
>DATISV010000322.1:0-2808 GCA_035468505.1 Luteolibacter sp.
CCGAGGCCCTGCACCGGCGCGGCCTCGGCGTGCGGCTTGCCCGCAAAGGCTGGTTGCCCAGGGAAGACGTGCTCAACACCCGCAATGCGGCGGAGATCGCCAAATTCCTCGCGACGCCCAAAGCGAAAAGATGAGGCGCTCGGCTACCCGGGCCAGGTCAGGTGTCGGTTTCCAGAAACCTCTGGCATTCCCGCGCCATGAAGTCGAAGGCACGCGGCAGTCTCCTGCCGCCCAATGCCTCCGCGGCGTTGCGAAACGCGTCATTGGCGTGGCGGGCGAAGTAAAGCTGCCGGTCCGCCTGTCCGGCGGCTTCCGCCGAGAGAAACAATTCGTGGAAATACTGTCCCTTGAAGCAATTCGCCATGAATAGGCTCTCGTTTTTCCCCTGGGTGGCGATGGCGTGGTTGTAGTAACGCAGCGCGTCATCATAGTCGCCCGCCCAGCCGGCGATCTCCGCGACTTGCAGCGCGGCCCCGGGATCGGTGCGCCATGAGGGGATGGCGCTCATGATGCGTTTGCGATAGGCAACCGCCCAGCGCTCGCGCGCTTCAATGCTCCGGTATTGATGCAGACTCTCCCATCCCGCGGAAAGCACGTCGCGGTCGATTCCCAGTCCCTGGCGTTTCTCCACCACGCGCAGCAGGCGCTCGAAGCGATCGGAAACCGTCATCCGTTCCGGCAAATACAGCGGCTCCCATGCCTCGGCCAGCGCCCGTGACAAACCCAGGCCATTCATCGCGACGGGAATGGCCACGCCTGCCAAAACCAGATTGCGGGCCAGCGCCCAGCCGCGCGGCAGACTTGTCGATTCCGATTCAGCGGCCTGCGTTCGGTCGCTTTCGTTCAGTCGGCCGAGTTCCTCCCTGGCCTGCACGCCGAGTTCCTCCACGGTCCGGCGGAGCGATTCGTGGTCGCCGGTCTTGCTCCAGTAGCTGAGCCGGTAGGCACCGCGCCGCCATTGAGCGTCCTCGGCCCGCGTCAGTAGATCCACCAGTTCCGCAATGTTCGGGTGGACTGCCGAGAGCTGCTCTTTCACACGGGCGTCGAACTCCTTGAGGAAACGGATGTGAGCGACGTTTTCAACCGGTGCGACCGCACTGGCTCCGGTCCGCCAGATGCTGCGGGCGACCGTTCCCGTGATCAGCGCCGCCACGAACGCTCCTGGCGCATGGTGGAAAATGCTCTCGAAGTTCGATTGGAACAACATTGCCAACAGACCCAGTGCCGCAAGGCAGGAGCAGGTCGGATCGGTTCGGTTCACGAAACGCCAGATGGCCGGAAACACCGGTGCCAGTAACAGCGCGGTGAGCGCCAGCAGCGCCGGGAAGCCGTATTCCGCGGCCATTTGCAGCGCCTCGTTGTGGACCATTACCGGATCGGAGGTGAGTCCCTCCAGCACCTGATAGACGTTCCACGCGAAGCTCCCGGCACCGCCTCCCAGCCATGGATGACCGGAGGCAATCTGCCACGCCGCGTTCCAAAATCCCATCCTCACGCCATCGTTGTAAAATCCGAACGGGCCATTTCCGCGGTCGATCAGCGGCACGAACGAGGCGGCGAAGATCAGCACGAGCACGACGGCCACGGCGGCCGGCAGCCACACGCCCAGAAGCGTCCGGGATTTCAAATACGCGCGTGAGAGCAGCAGCGCCAGCGCGGCCGCGACCATCAGCGCCAGTGCCAGGTTTCCCCCGCGCGACGGGCTGATGGGGATGGTTGCGACGGCACAGACGGCACCGGCGACCATCACGGCCCTGAGCCATCCACGCTCGTTGCAGGCGCGGAATGCCAGCAGCCCGGCCGTGCCGAGGCAGAATGCGGCGGAATAGCTGTAGTGCGGAAACAGACCCGAGGGCCCCCGCCCCGTGCGCTCCGGGTAGATCAGGTTCCACTCGGGATTGGAGAGATGCATCACGGTGGCGAAAGCATTCACCGCTGCGATCAGTGAGATACCGATGAACAAGGCCCGCGTTTTCGCCGTTCCCGCCAGCCGGCCGATGAGAAAACCGGCGGCCGCGAGGCCGATCAGCGCCGAGTGGCCCGACGCCGGGGAAACTCCGGGAGAATGCCGGGCACGCAGCCACAACAGGCCGAGCAGCAGCAAAAACGCCACCGTATGCCACATGCCGCCGCGCAGCGAGTGACGGTCGCCATCCAGCAGGAACAGACAAGCCAGACCGACGAAGCACAGGCCCGGCCCCCAGTTGATCAAATCGAGCGAGCCGCCGAACAAGACCAGCGCCGGAAAAAGCAGCCCGGACACCACCAAGCCGGCGATGAACACGCCTCTGCCGGCGGTTTTCGCGAAAACTCCATCCGGGTCATGCAATGTGGGCCTGGCCATCGAGAGAGGCTGGAACAAGTAGGCCGCTGCCGGGCCGTGCCGACAGCGGGGTTGGGCAATGTCCGGCAGGGACTCCGCCGCCTGCCGCCCCCGGTCACTTCACGCGCCGGGCTGCCTTGGAGTTGCCGGGCGCTGCCGAACTTTCGATTTGGCTCAGTTCCTCCTGAAGCGCTTCATAATTCGCGGCTTCGGCCTCATCGCCGCTGGACGAGAACTTTTTGACGATGCCCGGTGGCGGATCGCGGTCGCTGTTTTCCGCGTTGTTGTGAGGGCCGCTGTTGCCCGGCGCATCCTGGTCGCCGTTGCCCCAGCCGTTGTTCTTGCCTTTGAACTTCACCGGAGTGGTCATCGGCGGGTTTCCGGGTTTGGCTGGAGTGGCCGGCGTGGCCGGAGTCGCCGGAGTCGCCGGGTGGCCGGGTTCCCCCGGGTTTGCCGGAGTGGCTGGCGTGGCCGGGGTAGCAGGG
>DATISV010000323.1:0-3778 GCA_035468505.1 Luteolibacter sp.
GGCATGGAATGTTTCGTGAACCGCTTCCTGCTGCCGCTGCTGCTGTTGTTCGCAAGCGTCTCGCTGTGCCACGGCGAGGTGGCGGCGGTGGACGCCCGCACGCCCGGCGTGGCCTTGGCCGAGGGCATCACGGAGATCACCGGCGTGGCGATTTCCCCGCTGCTGGGCGTTTCCGTGGTGGGGAGCTGGACGTGGTTTCGCACACCCGAGGAAGCGCGTGCCGGGCTGGCCTGGTATTGCCAGCCGTGGGCCTGGGGCTGTGGGTTCTTTCTGTTGGCGCTCTGCTTCGCCAAGGACAGCCTGGGCGCGGCCGCTCCGGGGCTGTTGAAAAAACCCTTCGACCTCGCCGAGTTGATCGAAAACCAGGCGAGCGCGCTGGTGGCGAGTGTCGGGTTCGTGCCGCTCGTCGCCGCGGAAGTCGCGCGCGCGATGCGGCCCGTGGAAGTGTCGGCCGCGTCCTTGAATTCCGGCTTCATCGCCATGATCGATCCCGCGTGGATCACCGTGCCGCTGGCGGTGGTCGGTTTCGCGATCGTCTGGGTGTGCAGTCATGCCGTCAATGTCCTGATCATCCTCTCGCCGTTTTCGCTGATCGACACCTTGCTGAAAATCAGCCGCACGGCACTGCTCGCCACGGTGGCCGTCGCATTCGCCATCGCCCCGTGGCTCGGGGCGGCAGTCTGTCTGGTGATCCTCCTCATCGCCATCCGGCTCGTCCCGGGGGCCATGCGTCTCTGCCTCTTCGGCTCCCGCGTCGCAGGCGATCTGGTGTTTTCAGGCCGGGCACGGCGGCGTGCGACCATCGACCGACCGCACGCCTTCACGCTGGGTTCCTTCGATGGCTTGCCGCGGCGCACCGGTGGTTCGCTCGTTGCGACCGGTAACGGCGGCATCGGGTTCCGCTTCCGCCGCTTTGTTTTCGGTCCGGAACGTGTGGTGAATCTTCCGCCCGGCCGACACGAAATCGCCAAGGGTCTGCTCATGCCGGTTCTGCTGAGGACCGGGGAAAACTCCGACACCGGCAAGCTGATGATCCTGCTGCCTCGCTACCGCGGCCGTGAGGAGGAAATCCGCGCCGCACTTGGATTCGCCGCCGTGCGCGAACACGCATGGACCCGCGGCCGCGCCGCCGCCTGTGAGTGGTGGCGCTCCGTTACCGGCCGGCCTGCCGCACCGTGAGGGAACCCCTCAGCCCTGCGTAAACCCGCACACGCGTTCGCGTGATTCCGCTGCGGCCGGAATCGGGATACCTTGATCCGGTTGCCGCGAACGTCGTTTCCCCCCACGACATCAAGCTGCGGCGGACATCCCCCCACTCCGGAAACCCGGCGTCACCCGAAGGCAGCGTCTCCCCCCATGCGCTTCGGTGGTCGCCGGGTTCTTCGTTTCCATGTGGATGCATGAAGACCCGGAAAGCCCGCTTGCGCCGATGATCGATGCCACACGATGATTCCGCCGTGCCCGGCATCCGCAAATTCCCACTGCGTCTCTTCCTGCTGTTAGGCGCGATGTCGCTCGCCGCGTCGTGGCTGCTGCCGGGATCGCGCGCCGAACGTGTGATGCTGGAATGGTGCGTCCGCGGATTCGCGAATCCGCCGTTTATCATCACCGAAAATGACAACGGCTGGCTGGTGCGCACGGTGAATGCAAAACCCCGCGTCGATCCGGACCACACGCCCTTGCTCGTTTCCCTCGACGACGATCCGGAAGGCGTCTTCCAAACCTCGCCGCCGTCGCCTATCGACCTCGCCGTGATTTTCAGCAACCTTCACCGCCTCGGCTCGAAGCATGCAGCCAGTGCGGCGGTGCTCGCGTGGGACGCGCCGGACCCGATCGGGCTGCTCGCGCTGGAACGCGTGCTCGGGAAGTTCGAATCGATCACGATGGCCGCGCCGCTCGGCCGCGGGGCGGTGGCCGGCACCATGCCGCCCGCTTTCCGCAATGCCTCCATCCCGGTTTCCGCCGTGCGTGGTGACGCGGCCATGCTGCCGCGGGTGAACCGCATGATCCTGCCCGACGCCGTGCTCGGCGGCGACAAAGCGTGGGCCGGCTTCCAGTTTCTCGAAAACGACATCCCGCCGCGCTTCATGCCGCTGCTCGCCCGCTGGGAAGACCGCGTCGTGTTCGCCTTCCCGCTGCTGTGCGCCATCCGCCAGCAAGGTGTGGCGCTGGAGGAAATCGAAATCCACCCCGGTGAATTCATCCGCCTCGGCGCGGATGGGCCGGTGCTGCCAGTGGATGCCCACGGCCGCCTTGCCGTGCCGGTTGCCAGCGGACACGGGATGGCCGCGATCCCGGCCGCCACGTTGATCGAAGCGCCGGACGACCTGTTATCTAACAGGGAAGACCCGTTTCCCATCCTGCGCGACGACCGCGGCGCGACGGAACCCGCGACGCACGATTTTTCCGCCGCGTTTCCCTCCATCATGGCCCTCATCGCGTCCGACGCCGGACTCGCCTCGCCGCACGCGATCCGCCGCACGGGAGTGACATTCGATCTCGTACTGCTCGCCCTGTGTGCCGTATGTCTCTCGGCCGCCGTTCGCATGTCGGAGTTTTCCCAAGCGCTGGTCTTCATCGGCATCGCGGCACTGCTGTGCATCGCGCAGGTCGCGGGCATGGCCATGGGGCATTGGCTGCCGGGCCTGCCCGCGATTGCGGCCGTGCCCGTGGCGGTCTTGGTCGCACGCATTCCATGGGTGCGGCGCCGCCTCGATCCCGCGTGATCCGGCATCGGCGCTTGCCTGCCATGGCCGCATCGTGGATTTTCCCGCCATGCTTCCCACCGCCGCCGCCCTCAAGAAACTCCTGTTGGAAAAATCCGTCCGCACCGGCACCTTTACCCTCGCCTCCGGCAAACAGAGCGACCTCTACATCGACTGCCGCATGACCGCGCTCGATCCCTTCGGCGCCAACCTCATCGGCGACCTCGGCTGGCACGCGGTGCGCTCGAAGATCCACTCCGAGCACCTCAAGATCGACGCCATCGGCGGCATGACGCTCGGGGCCGATCCGATCTCGCTGGCCGTCGGCATGGCCTCCGCCACCAAGCACCCCGAAGAGGCACTGCAGGTCTTCACCGTGCGCAAGGAGCCCAAGGGCCACGGCGCGGGCAAACAGATCGAGGGCAACTTCAAGTCCGGCGACACCGTGATCGTCGTCGATGACGTCATCACCACCGGCGGCTCCACGCTCAAGGCGATCGACGCCATCGAGCGCGAAGGCGGGAAAATCGCGTTCTGCCTGGTGCTGGTGGACCGCGAGGAAGGCGGCCGCCAGGCGATCGAGGCGCGCGGCATCCACGTGCTGCCTCTCTTCACCCGCAGCACGCTGCTCGCCGGATGATGGCTTGCGCCGCATCCGCATTTCCCCTTTCCTCCCGCCCGCATGTCCTCACTTCCCACCGCTGACCTCCTGGCGCTCGATCTGGACGGCTTGAAAAGCCGCCTGTCGAAACTCAGGAGGTATCTTTGACGTCCCGGCCCTCGAAAACGAAATCCACACGCTCGAGGAGGCCATGGGGTCGCCCGATTTTTGGAACGACGCCGACAAGGCGAAGTCCATCTCGTCCAAGGCCGCCGGCCTGAAAAAGAAACTCGAAACCTTCCTCAAACTCGAAGGCCGCCTCGCCGACGTCGAGGAAGGCATCAACCTCGCCAAGGAATTCGACGACGCGGACCTCGCACGCGAGGCGCTCGCCAATGCCAAGGGCCTCGAGGCCGACATCCGCACTTACGAACTGCTCACGCTGCTCGCCGGATGATGGCTTGCGCCGCAT
>DATISV010000324.1:0-4910 GCA_035468505.1 Luteolibacter sp.
CCGCGCAGGGCAGACGCGTCGATTCCGCTGTCGGCGAGCTGCTCGTCGCCCTGCGCGAACTTGTCTTTGAGTAGAACACACTGGTCGTTTTCTCCGGCGAAAATGGCTCTTCGTTTTCGCCGGAATCCGCGCTCGGCGGGCTGTTCGACCAAGCCGGCAACGGCCTGCGCGGCTACAAGCGCGGCATGTATGAAGGCGCGTTGCGGCAGGCGGCGCTCGCGTGGTGGCCGGGCACCGTGCCGGCCGGGCGGGTGGTCGACCAGCCATGGGCGTTCTGGGACCTGATGCCGACTTTCACCGAACTCAGCGGCGTCACTCCACCGGAGGGCTGCCGGACCGACGGCCACTCGCTGGTCAACTATTTCAAAGGCGGAGAAGCCCCGCAGCGCGACTATTTCTACTGGGAACTCCACGAGCACGGCGGCCCGATCCAGGCAGCCCGTTTCGGGAAATGGAAAGCGGTGCGCAACGGGCCCGGCAAGCCGGTCGAGATCTACGACCTCGATGGCGATCCCGGGGAATCGAAGAACCTCGCCGCGGAACGGCCGGAGCTGGTGAAACAGGCGGAGACGATTTTCGAACAAGCCCACAGCGCCGATCCGAACTGGCCGATCGACGGCTTGCCTGAAGAGCGCGTGCGGAGCCAGAACGAGGCGTGGAAAACCAAGCGCCAGCGCGACAAGGACGGCTGGACTCCCCCGGGTGCGATTTCGTTCGAGGAGTGGAAAAAGCAGCTCTGAACGATGCGGGGCCATCCGGTTTTCGCCGGCACCCGAGTCACCGGCGTTCACCGGTTTGGTCCCAGCTCGCCGAGTGGAGCCGCCACTTGCCGAGATCGTCGCGCCGCCAGCGGAAGGTGACTTCGAAATGGCCGTCCACCGGGCGGCGGTCGGCCAGTTCGACCAGGGCATCGAGAGTGAAAACGACGGTGCCTTCATCGCCCTCGGTGGTGACAGATTCGAAGCGTTCGTGCTTGAACCGCGTTTCGCGCGCGTTGCTGGAGAGCCACGAGTAGGCGGATTCGAGTTCGCTGCGGTCGAAGGTGCCGTTGGCCTCGCCGATGGTCGGGGTGTCGAGTTCCACCTCGGGTGCGAGCAGGGCATTGAGCGAATAGGATCCGAGCGCGCGGCCGGAGCGCGCCTCGCCGGGTTCCATCGTCAGGGTGTCGAGCAGCGAGAGCGTGCGGCGCTTGATCACCTGTCCGGGCGAGAACCACCAGGCGGCGGCAAGCACGAGCACGAGGAAGGCGGCGGCGTAGGGAAGGTATCGTTTCATGGGGACTGCTTGGCTTGGTTGGGATCGTAGAAGATGCGGATGTCGGCTTTTTCCGAGCCGAGCAGTTGCTGCGCCCGCTTGAGCGCGCCGCGGGTGGAGAGGTTCGGGTTGCGCGGGCTGCCGAGGAACAGGTTCGTCTCGCCCGCACGGCGGTTGCAGCCTTCCTGCAGGGTTTCCAACACGCCGGAGTGCTTGAGCACGCGGTAAACGTCGCGCGAGGCACCGGACACGATCAGATGGAGTCCTTTTTCCCGCATGAAACGGATCAGGTCCTCCAAGGCCATCACGCTGGTGGCGTCGAGATGGCGCGCGTTCTTGAGCCGCAGGATGATCACCTGGATTGCGGGATCGGAAACGGTGCGCTGGATCTGCGTGCGGAACAGCTCGGAGGCCCCGAAAAACAGATCGCCCTCGACGTGCACGATCGAGATCGCGGGGATCGGGCGCTTGCGTTTCTCCCCCATCTCACGCAGCTCGCCTTGGTCGCTGAACTCGTATTCCACCAGGTGCGGCTTGCTCGCCTTGCGCAGGAACAGCGAGATGGAAACGGCCACGCCGATGAAGATGGCGACGTGCAGCGGAGCCAGCATGGTGGCCACGAAGGTGGCGACCAGCACCACGGAATCGTCGGTGGTGGAACGCAGGCAGATGCGGATGTTTCGGAGATTGAACAAGGAGAACGCCAGCGCGATGACCAGCGCGGCGAGCGCCGCTTTCGGGATGTAGTCGATCAACGGCACGCCCCAATCCACCGAGGCGGCGATCAACACCGCCAGCCCGAGACTGAACAGGCCCGCGAACATGGATGCGAAACGGGTGCGCGCGCCGGACTCGAAATTGAGCGTCGAGCGGGTGAGCGAGCCCGACGCCGGCATGCCGCCGGTGAAGGCGCTGGCGATGTTGGCCATGCCCACCGAGAACATGTCCTGGTTCACATCCGCATGATCGCCGGACCGCGAGGCGATCGCCTTGGCCATCAGGGTGTTTTCGAGCGAGGCGAGGAACGCGATGGCCAGCGCCACGCCCAGCAGCGCCGAGATATCGTTGAAAATCCCGTCGCGCATTAGATTCGGCACGCGCGGAATCAGGTCTTCCATGGTGTAGGTGGTGAAGGTTTCCGCGCCCGCGAACGGCGGCACCTGGAAGCGGATCAGCGTGCCGAAAACCGCCGAGGCAAGCATCAGCGTGATGGCGAACACCGGCCAGCGCGGCCGCCATTGTTTCAATCCATAATAAGCCGCCAGCGTCGCCACCCCGATCAACAGCGTGACCCAGTCGGTGTGCGGCAGCGCCTTGACGAGACCCGCCACCAGGCTGACCAGCGAGGCCGCGTCGCCGATCCGCGCGCCGACGCCCAACAGGTGGGTGAGCTGGTTCGCGATGATGAGCACCGCGGCACCGGAGATGTAGCCCACCAGCACGCTGCGCGAGACGTATTGCATCAGGTCCGCGATGCGCAGCAGCGCGCCGGCCGCGGCGAACAGCCCGACCATCAGGACCAGCAGCGGGATGAGTTCGCCCCAGCGCCCGGCCAGCGCGGGATTCACCGAGAAGAAGCTGAAGAGCATGAATGCCGTGGCATTGGTGGGTCCCATCACGGTGTGGCGCGAGGACGCGAACATGGGAGCCACCAGCGCGGCCACCACCGTGCACAGCACGCCGTAAACCACCGGCAGCCCGGCGATGGCGGCGAAGGCGATGGCCTGGGAAACGGCCAGCATCGTCACGTTCACGGCGGCATGCGAATCATGCCGGAGTTTCTCCAGATCGTAACGCCGCAACGGCCCCATGAAGGGCAGCAACCGCACGTGTTTCTCGACAAAATGATTCCCCACCCCGCGCCCGGTCCGCCTGATCTTTCGGAGCAATTTCATCGGACGGTGGTGACTCTATCTGAATCTTGCGCGACGGAACAGCCACACACCCAGCAACACGCAGGCGACGTTCGGCGACCACAATACGGCGGTGGCGGCGGCTTCCGAGGAAAACTGCTGGGCGAGCACGGTGACGAGGAAGTAGCCGGTCCCGATGACCAGGCTCAGGATCAATCCGCCGGAACTTTCGCGGCGGCGCGAATGGAGCCCCAGCGGAACCGCGATGAAGGCGAAGGCGAGGCAGGCCATCGAGAACGACTGGCGCTTCACCAACTCGGTGTACAGGCCCACTCGCTTCTCCGCATCCGGTTCCTCGCCGAGCTGCGAGCGGATTTCCGTGCTGGTCATCGAACTGGGCCGCTGGCGGCGGCTGCGCGGGTCCTTCAAGTCGATCAACAACGGCTCCGCCATGCCGGCAAAGGCCATCTCGACGCGGCCGTCCGGCCGGTGGTTTTCGAAAAACGCGTCCTCCAGCTTGATGCGCAGTTGCCGGTTGGCGTCGTCCACCTCGAGCGCGGCGCGGGCCGCGTGCACATAAGTGCGCCCGCCGCCGTCCTCGTTGAGCTGGTGATAGTGGAATCCCTCCACCCACTCGCCGCTGCGATCCTCGATGAGCACCTTCTGCACACCGGCGGCACCACCCTTGAAATTCCCCTGCACCACGCCGGGCTTGAGCAGCGATTTCGGATCGCGGGCGGCCTGTTCGTAAACCAGCTCCAAGGTGGTGGCCTTGGAGCGCGGCACCAGATGCGTGTTGAGCCACAGGCTGCCGGCGGAGAGCAGCGCGCCGATCACGAACACCGGCGCGGCCAGCCGCACCAGACTCACCCCGGCCACGCGGAAGCCGGTGATCTCATGGCCCGCCGAGAGCCGGCCGAAAACCAGCAGCACCGCCGATAGGAAACCCCACGGCACGGTGTACATCAGCGAGACCGGAAGCACGCTGAGCACGAACCGCAGCACCAGTTCCAGCGGTGCCTTCTGCTCCACCAGCAGCGGTTGGAGTTTCTTGAACAGGTTGCCCAGCACCAGCACCAGCCCCAGCACCAGAACCGCGTAAAGGGTGCCCAGAAGAATTTGCTTTCCGATATAACGATCCGAAATCCGCATGGTCTGGCGTCACACTGGCCAGCGCCCCGGAGGCTGTCCAGAGAAGAACCGCACAACGCCCTTGCCGTGACCACCCGCCACGGGTTGAATCCGGCCCCGCCGGCACACATGTATCTGCTGAAAAAAATCATCCAGTTCCGGGAAAACTCCCACCCGGAACACGAGAAGCCGTTCCTCGAACACCTCGAGGACCTCCGGATCATGATCACCCGCATCGTGATCACGCTGCTGATCTCGATGACCGTCTGCTTCCTGTTCCAGAAAAAGCTGATGGAAGTGCTGCGGCTGCCGGTCGAGCGGATGTGGGTCCAGCAGCTCCAGGAGCAATTGCCCCAGAAAAATCAGGGCGCGACGAAACCGCTCGACGTCGATGTCTGGGAAAAGGCGAAAAACACCGAGCGCGCCGCCGCCGGACTGGATGCCGCGGAGCGCGAACGTTTCTACGCCGCCTGCGATTCCGACCTCGCGTTCCACGCCCGCTCGGTGGCCCTGCTGCGCGCCGTGCTCGCGCTACCGGAGAAATCCCGGCCCGCATTTCTCGATGCCTCGGACGTTTCCGCGGATCTGAAAAAACAGGTCCGCGCGCTGTTGCAGACCTCGCCGAGTCCCGAGATCGACGCCCGAGGCAACCTGCGGCTAATGTCCGCGCTG
>DATISV010000325.1:0-3578 GCA_035468505.1 Luteolibacter sp.
GGCACCATCATCCAGGTGAACATCCGCGCCGGCGAATACGCCGCGACCGCTCCGGAAAAACCGGCGATGATTCTCGGCGAAACCGACCGCCTGCAGGTCCGCGCCGACGTGGATGAGCAGAACTCCACCCGTATCCGCCCCGGTCAGAAGGCGCGCGCCAGTCTCAAGGGCGATCCGTCCGTCACCTTCCCGCTCGAATTTGTGCGCGTGGAACCCTATGTCATTCCCAAGGTTTCCCTGACAGGAGCGGGCACCGAGCGCGTCGATACCCGCGTGCTGCAAGTCATCTTCTCGCTCGACCGCCCGGAAAATCCGCCGATCTATGTCGGCCAGCAAGTGGATGTGTTCATCGAAGCTCCGGAACCATGAAAGTCCCCTGCACACACTTTCTCGCCTCGCTCCTGCTCGCCGCCTGCACCGTCGGCCCGGATTTCCTCAAGCCCGATCTAACAGGAGGCGGCGATTGGAAGGAAACCCGCGCCACCGCCGGCGCGCCGCTGCCGGACGATTGGTGGAAACTCTACAACGACCGCGAATTGAACCGCCTGGTGAAACGCGCGCTCGATGCCAACAACGACCTCGCCGCGGCCAAGGCGCGTGTGGACACCTCGCGGGCGCTCGTCGGCCTCGACCGCGCCCGCATGTTTCCGCGGCTCGATCTATCAGGATCGGCCGGTTACGCCCGCCGCTCGCAGGAAGCCACCGTCGGCAACCTGCCGACCGGATTCGCCGGATTCGACATCGATCTCACCGACACCAACTACCGCGGCTCATTCGATCTCGCCTACGACCTCGACCTCTGGGGCCGCAACCGTCGTTCGCTCGAAGCGTCCACCGCCGATGCCGCCGCCGCCGCCGCGCTCTACGACGCCCAGCGCCTCGGCATTGCCACCGAAGTGGCGCGCCAGTATTTCCTGCTGCGCGGGCTCGATGCGCAGGAAGTCGTTCTGTTAGACACCATCAAGAGCCGCCAGGAAACGCTCGAACTCCAGCAGAACAAGGCCGATGCCGGGCTCATCGACGGCCTCTCGACCAGCCAGGCGCGCACCGAATTGGAACTCGCCCGCAACGACCTCGCACAAGTCGAGCGCCAGCGCGGCGCGGCGGAACACGCGCTCGCCGTGCTCTGCGGCGCGCGCCCGTCGGACTTCGACCTGCCCGCGGGGAAAATGACATCCACGCTGCCGAAGATTCTCGCCGGCACGCCTGCCGAGGTGCTCAACCGCCGACCAGACGTGCGCGCAGCGGAAGAGGAACTCCGCGCCGCCAACGCCCGCATCGGCGTGGCGCAGGCCGCGTTCTATCCGAACTTCTCGCTCGGCGGCAACGCCGGCTACGAATCGCTCGGCGCGGAAAATTTCCTCGATTGGGAAAACCGCATTCTTTCCATCGGTGCCAACGTCGCCGCGCCGATCTTCGACGCCGGATCCAACCGCGCCGCCTTCGACGCCGCCGTGAGCCGTCGCGACGAAGCGCTCGCCCGCTATCGCAACACCCTGCTCGTCGCCCTACGCGAGGTCGAGGACTCGATCACCGATCTCAAGGGCCTCGCCCGCTCGCGCGCCGCTCTCGAAAAAGCCCTCGGCAGCGCCCGCGACACCCAGCGCATCTCGCAGGAACGATATGACAAGGGACTGAGCAGCTATCTCGAAGTCGTCGAAGCCGGCCGCACCGTGCTGCGCGTGCAACTCGTCCTCGCCCAGATCGATTCCCAACAGCGCATCACCCTCGCCGCACTCGCCAAGGCGCTCGGCGGCGGCTGGCAGGGGAAATGAGGTGATTTCCACCGCGTCCGTGCCAGCTTCCCGCCATGCCAGCGCGCGGCCGCGGGGCGGACGGCAATCCGCCAAATCGATTCGAGCAACTCCGGGTGGAAACCGACGAGGACGCATGGGTGGATGATGACCCGCGCCCGCTGCGCACGACTTTTCTCCGCGACGACTCGCAATCCGTCCTCGCCCGCAACGACGCGGACGACATCTCGTTCGATTACGGCCTAAATCCCTACCGCGGCTGCGAGCACGGCTGCGCCTATTGTTACGCCCGCATCTATCACGAGTTCCTCGGATTCTCAGCCGGTCTCGATTTCGAATCCAAAATCGTCGTCAAACACGACGCGCCGGAATTGCTGGAAAGGGAACTGGCGAAAACCGGCTACCGGCCCGGCGTCATCAGCCTTTCGGGCGTCACCGATTGTTACCAGCCCGTCGAGCGTAGGTTGGAACTCACCCGCCGCTGCCTGGAGGTGCTCGCCCGTTTCCGCAATCCGGTCGTCATCATCACCAAGAACACGCTCGTCACCCGCGATCTCGATCACCTCGCCGAACTCGCCCGCCACCGCGCCGTGGCGGTGTTCCTCTCGGTCACCACACTCGATTCCGACCTCGCCCGAGTGCTCGAACCGCGTGCGCCCACGCCTCGCGCGCGGCTGGAAACCCTGCGCACGCTCGCCGATGCCGGCATTCCCGCCGGAGTGAGCGCGGCACCGATGATCCCAGGCCTCAACGATTCCGAACTCGCCGCCATTCTAACAGCATCCGCCGAACACGGCGCCACATTCGCCGCCTATTCGCTCGTCCGCCTGCCCGGTGCCGTGGCCGATGTGTTTTCCGGTTGGCTCGACCGCCATCGGCCTCAAGCCAAAGAAAAAATCCTCAACCGCATCCGTTCCACTCACGGCGGAACCCTCAACAGCGGCACCGCCACCCGGCGCATGCGCGGCACCGGCCAGACCGCCGCCCAATGGCAGGCGCTGTTCCGCACCCTCTGCCGCAAACACGGTCTCCATCCGCGCACCCCGCCCCTCAACCTCTCCGCCTTCCGCCGCTGCTCTCCGGGCCAGCAGGAACTTTTCTAACAGCGTCCTGCATCGTTGTGGGCATTCATGATGCCGCTCCAATACCATGCAGGCCGATTGCTTGACCATGCGTGGGCGGAATTCCATGCTTCACTCCGTGCCTGCAAGCTTCCGCGTCGAATCGAAGTGGCTGTTCCTTGGTGTGGGAGCGGCGATCGGTCTGCTCGCCGGTCATTTCAGCGGTTCCCTGCAATCCGTCGCCTCGGGAGGGACCAACTCGCCGGAGGTCAATGCCATCAGGGTCCGCGGCAAGGAACGTTCCGCGGTGGCGAAGGACGACCGGCTTCTTAATTCCAGGCTGGCCCAAATTCGCGAGATGGCCGCCAGCGGGGATTACAAGGTCCGCGATGACTTCACCGAAAGCCTGGGCGGTGCCGATGTGCCGGATTTGCTGGCGGCGTTTCTGGCCGACATGGCGCTGGACGGCATCGACTACAAGCAGCGGAAAATGCTCGAGCAGGCCGTCCATCGCTGGGTGGCGGATGACATCGACGCCGCGCTCGCATGGGCCGCCAGCCTGGCGCAGCCGAAACAGCGCCGGTATTTCCAGAAGATGATGCTCAATGAATTCGCCAAAACCGATCCGTTCCGCGCGGCGGACCAGGCGCTGGAAATCGAGGCGGGCGATCCGGACTTCGACGCGTCGCTCATCGTCTCGTCAGCGATCCGGGAACTGGCGAAAAGCGGCAATGAGCGGGAAATCGCGGACTTGGTGCGGAAA
>DATISV010000326.1:0-4234 GCA_035468505.1 Luteolibacter sp.
ATCGAACAGGACCCGCGCGAATTTGCCATCCGGATCGGTGCAGACGCCTAACAGGAAAAACACCGCGGCGGTCTGCACGATGCCGGCGGCGAGGCGTTGCTTGACGTGGCCGCGGCGGAAGTGGCCGATCTCGTGGGCCAGCACGCCGATCAGCTCGGGCACGGTGCTTTTCTCGATGAGCGTGTCGAACAGCGCGATCTTCTTGCGCTTGCCGAGGCCGGTGAAGAAGGCGTTGGCCTTGGTCGAGCGCTTCGAGCCGTCCATCACGAACACGCCGTCGAGCGGAAAGCCGCAGCGTTTTCCCAGATCCTCGATCTGTTGCTTCAACTCGCCGTCCGGCATCGGCGTGAACTTGTTGAACAATGGCATGATCAGCGACGGCGCGAGCCAGGTGAGCAGGATCTGGAACGCGGTGACCAGGACCCACGCCCACAGCCACGCGTGATCGACGTGATGGAAAATCCACAACACGCCGGCTGCGAGCGGCAGTCCGAGCACGGCGGCCAGCAGCAGGCCCTTCACGCGGTCCATGATGAAGGTGGCGGGTGTCGCGCGGTTGAAGCCGTAGCGGTTCTCGATCACGAACGTGTGCCACACCGAGAACGGCAGTGACACGAGCGACTGACCGAGGAAGATGGCGCTCAGAAACACCAGACCGCCGGTGATTTCTCCCGCCGTGAGCGAACGCGCCCATTCATCCAGCCAGCCGAAGCCGCCGGCGAACCAGAACACGAGCAGCACGCACAGCGAGACAATCGACTGGATGATGTTCAGCCGCGCGTTGACGATATGATAACTCCGCGCGCGTTCGAGTTTCTCGTCATCCATCACGCCGTCCAGCTCGTCGGGCACGGTGGACGGGAATGCGCGCAGATTCAGCAACGTGGCGGCGAAATCCAGCTTCCAAACCAGAAACAAGGCCACCACGATGGCCAGGGACATGAAATTCCAATCGCTCATCGCGGCCATCATGCACGGCCGCCGCGCGCCCGCAAGGGTGCCGCGCCACCGGCCGGGATTGATCGTTGCACGGGCTGCGGTTCATCGGTAGCTTGCGGCCCGTTCCCATGCCGTTCCGTCCGCTCATCCACCGCCTCGCGGCCGCCTCGTGGCTCGCCGCGTCCGCGGCATTTGCCCAGACGGCGGACACTCCGGCCCTGGCCACGCTGGACACGGCGGCGGTCCCCGCGCCCGCCAGTCGCAGCGCCTCGGACGGAGCCATCATCACGCGCAAGGACGCGCGCACCATCACGCTGAAAATCCCCGCGCCGCGCGGCATGATCACCGGTCGCCAGGGCGAGCCGTTCGCGCAGAACCAGGTGGCCTATCAGGTGGCGCTGCAATTCCGCCAGTTCGAGAACGCCGACCGCGAGTTCGTGGTCAACTGGGCGCGCACCCGCCTCAACTCCCTGCACCCGCTGGTGGAAAACGTCACGCCGTTGAGCGACGACGAGATATACGATCACTACCGCCACCGCCGCTGGCTGCCTCTGCTGGTCACCGGACAGTATGGCGAGGAACAGGCGCGCGAACTGGAAACCAAACTCACCTCCGGCCTGATCCTGCACCCGGTTTACCGCCGCTACTATCCGCACGGCGAAGTGGCCGCGCACATCATCGGCTACACCGGCAGCGTCGGCAAGCTGCCCACCGGCCCGATCAATTTCAACGAGCCGATGTGGGAGGAAAGCGAAGGCCGCGCCGGCCTGGAGAAACTCTTCGACGAAAAACTCGCGGGCGTGCCCGGCATGAAAAAACTGCTCTTCGACGAGAACGGCAACAAGCTGCTCGAGGAACAGGTCAAGCGCCCCGTTCCCGGCGGCACGCTGGTCACCACGCTCGAAATGAAGTGGCAGCTTCTCGCCGAGAAAATCCTCCGCGAAGGCTGCGAGCGCGGCGCCTTCGTGGTGCTCGATGTCATCACCGGCGAGGTGCTCGTGATGGCGTCGCGGCCGTCGTTCGACCTCAACCGCTTCATTCCCGGCATCGGCGAGGAGGAATTCAAGGCGCTCAACGAAAACCCCGCCACGCCGCTCTACGGCCGCGCGTTCCAGTCCGCCTATCCGCCGGCCTCGTCCTACAAGCCGATCGTCGCGCTCGCCGCGCTCAACAACGGCGTGGTCACCGAGGACAGCACGATCTATTGCCCGCCCGCCATCACCATCGGCAACCACACCTTCAACAACTGGACCAGGACACCCGAGGGCGACATCAATGTGAAACGCGCCATCGCCCGCTCGTGCAACACCTGGTTCTATCAGATCGGCATCCGGACCAAGCCCTCCGTGTTTCTCGCTCTCTCGCGCCGCCTCGGTTTCGGCGAGCGCACCGGCCTGCCGATCATCGGCGAAAACCCCGGCCTGGTTCCCAACGACGAGTGGATGCTCAAGCACGAGAAACGCCGCATCCTCGATGGCGACACCGCCAACATGTCCATCGGCCAGGGTGTCCTGCTCGCCACGCCACTGCAGGTGGCGCAGGCGATGGCCGGCATCGCCAACGGCGGCGCGCTGCCGCGACTCCACATGATCCGCCAGGTCCAGGACATCCGCGGCCGCGTGGTCCAGGCACCCATCCCCGAGCGGCGCAACTGGCTCGGCGTGGACCCGCACGCCGTGGAGGTGGTCCACAAGGGCATGTCCGACGTGGTCAACTCCGGCTACGGCACCGGCCGCAGCGCCGGCCTGAGCTACACCAAACTCTGCGGCAAGACCGGCACCGCCCAGTGGGGACCCAAGTCGAAAAACCAACGCCTCGCCTGGTTCGCCGGATTCCTCCCCGCCGACAACCCGCGCTACGCCTTCGCCGTGCTCTACGAAGGGCGGCCCAATCAAAAGGTTTCCGGCGGAAGGATGGCCGCGCCAATGGTCAAAAAGTTCTTCGAGGGCATCGAGGACGACATCAAGGACACCATCGCCCCGCCGCAGCGCGCGCTCATCGTGGTGGACGAAAGCGAGGGCACCGTCGCCCCGCCGGTGGCGGAAGTCGTTCCGGAGGGCGATGGCGAGGCACCTTCCAGCGTGCCCTTGCGCGCCCTGCCGGTGGAACCGCTCGATGCCGAACCGGCACCCACCCCGCCCGCACCCGATGAACCCGCGGACGCTCCGCCATTGCGCGCCCTGCCGGTGGACGAGGACGAGGTGATCGAGTCGTTTGCCGAGGAGCCGTGACCCGTGGCGGCGGTTTTTTAACCGCCATGCCCGATTCCCCTCCAACAAGCGATGATTATGGAAAACAGGGCCATTTCCTCATGGCGGGGCTTGGCGGTTGCAAACCGCCGCCACGTTGCCCCATCCATAACACGCGCCTTGCGCCGCGCCCCGCCATGCGGTGAGCTTGCGGCGTGTTCGCCATTTATGTACACGATCTGAACCCGGTGCTGCTGCGCATCACCGATGCCATCCAGCTCCGCTGGTACGGACTGGCCTACCTGTTCGGGTTCGTCGCCGGATTCCTGCTGTTGAAAAACCTCGCCCGCCGCGGGCTGTGGGTGCTCAAGCCGGAGCAGACCGGCGATTTCATCGCGGCGGCCGCCCTGTTCGGCGTCTTCCTCGGCGGCCGGCTCGGCTACCTGTTTTTCTATCAGCTTCCGGAAAGCGGCTGGGACACGCTCGCCCGCGATCCGCTCATCGTGCTGCGCGTCTGGGAGGGCGGCATGGCCAGCCACGGCGGCATCCTCGGGCTGGTCATCTTCACCTGGTTCTACGCCAAAAAACACCAGGTCACCTGGACCGGCCTCGGCGACGGGCTCTGCGTGGTCGCCCCGCTCGGACTGTTCTTCGGCCGCATGGCCAACTTCATCAACGGCGAACTCTACGGCCGCGTCACCCAGGGCGTGCCGTGGGCGGTGAAATTCCCGCTCGCCCTGCAACGCGAACCCGCCGAGGTGCAAAGCGCCGCCTGGCAGGAATGCACCCGTGTCGAGCCCGGACTGGCGAATACCGAGACGATCGCCGACCTCGCCGCCGCCGTGCGCGAAAACCCCGAGGTGGCGAAAATCCTCGGCAATTTCCTCGAACCCCGCCACCCCTCGCAAATCTACGAAGCCCTGCTCGAAGGCGCGCTGCTCTTTGCCATCCTGTGGCTGGTGCGGACCCGTTTCACCAAAGCGCCCGACGGCCTTCTAACAGGCTTGTTCTTCGGTCTCTACGCCCTCTTCCGCATCCTCGGCGAGCAGTTCCGCGAACCTGACGCCGCCATGGTCGGCCCGCTAACCAAGGGCCAGTTCTTCTCG
>DATISV010000327.1:0-10404 GCA_035468505.1 Luteolibacter sp.
GGGACGTGACGAGACCGGATCGTCCACCCGCAACGGGCTGGACGGGTGCTCGGACCAGCCGCGCGGCAACTCATCCGAGCCATACAGTCTCAACTCGCCGAACGGCAGCGCGCCGCTGGTCTCGGTGAACATCCACCAGCGCCCGCCGTGGCGGAAAGGGGTTGCATCGGTGAACGACCGCCCGCTGGCCAGAGTCTCGATGAACTCCCACTCGAACGGAAAGCCGCGTGCACGATAGAGTCTGACGGTGCGTGTTTCCGCCGTTTCGGGGATCATGTAGTAACTCCCCTCCCACTCGAAGACGAAGGGATAGGAGAGGTGGAACGGTTCCCTGAGCACCACCCGTTGATATTCCCAGCTTAAGCCGTCCGGGCTTGCCGCCAATCCGATCTCACCACGCCGCGTGCGACGGTTGAGAATCTCGAAGAACATCCACCATCCGCTCTCGTTCCGGATCATGAATGGATCCGCCACGAAGGCCGCCGGCACATCGGTCACCGCAGCGGCGGTCAACACCGGGTTGGCAGCTTCGGGTGAGGGTGCCAGGTCGCAGACCGAACTGCCCTGATAGATCCCGATCGACCACAACTGCGGAACTCCAAGCTCGGGCAGCGACGGCCGCCCGGCCAAGCCCGCCAGCTTGCCCCGGATCCATGCGCGCACGCTGCGTGGAAGCAATCGGCTCGGCTTCATCAATTCGGAGGATCGAGGTGGACGTGCAAGCGCTTGTCAGTCGTGGATTTCCAACTGCGGCACGGGTGTGACGAAGCGGCCCCCCCAGTCCCGCACGCAGGCCAGCTGCCCGATGATCTCGTCGCGCAGATTCCACGGCAGGATCAGGATGTAATCCGGCCGGGTTTCGGCGATCCGTTCCGGCGAGTGGATGGGAATCCGCACTCCGGGGAGGAAGTGGTCCTGCTTGTGCGGACTGCGATCCACAACGTAGTCGAGCAGGTCGGCGCCGACTCCGCAGTAATTGAGCAATGTCACACCCTTGGCGGCCGCGCCGTAGCCGACGACCGACTTGCCGGCGGCGGCGGCGCCGAGGAGGAACTCGAGCAGCCCGCGCTTGACCGCGCGGATGCGGGTTCCGAACGATTCATAGGTATCCATGCGGGTGAGACCGGCAGCACGTTCCTTGTCCAGCATGGCGGCGACCCGTCCGGTGATGGCGGTGGCGGCCGATCCGCACCCGGCATGGCGGGCGAAGATCCTCAACGAACCGCCGTGGGTCGGCAATTCCTCGACATCGAAGAGCGCCAGCCCGTGGCGGGCGAAGATCTTTTCGACCGCGTGGAACGACAGATAGGAGAAATGCTCGTGATAGATCGTGTCGAATTGGTTTAGCTCGAGCAGGCGCAGCAAATGGGGAAATTCAAAGGTAATGACGCCCTCGGGCTTCAATGCGATCTTCAATCCGCCGACGAAGTCGTTGATGTCGGGAACATGGGCCAACACGTTGTTGCCCAGCAATAGATCGGCCTGTTGGCCATCGGCCACCAGTTGGCGCGCGGTCTCGACTCCGAAAAATTTCACCACACTTTCAATTCCGTGGGTTTCACGTGCCACGGCGGCCACATTGGCGGCGGGTTCGATCCCCAGGACATCGATCCCCGCGGCCTTGAAGTGCTGTAGCAGGTAGCCGTCGTTGCTGGCGATTTCGACCACCCTGCTGGCGGAGCTGAAGCCGAAGCGGGCGATCATCATCTCGGCGTAGCGCCGCGCGTGCTCGACCCAGCTTGTCGAGTAACTGCTGAAGTAGAGATAATCGCTGAATATTTCCTCGGGCGACTCGAACTCCTCAAGTTGCGCCAGCAGGCACTCGCCGCAAACCCACACCTTGAGCGGATAGATCTTCTCGGCGTTTCCCGCATCCTCGAAGGGCACGTAGGAATTGGCCAGCGGCGACATGCCAAGATCACACATGACGCGGGTCAGCGGTGCGCTGCAGAAACGACAGGAGGGTGGATTCATAAGCGGGTGGTGAAATGCGAAACGCGGGGTTGCGGGAGCATGCCGGCAGTCAGGTTGGCGACGATTGCCGGTTGCTGCCGAAACCGATGCCTTCATAGCGCGGCACCAGGTGGTGAGGAATCATGCGGCGTCCATCGACCAGCAGAGGCGGGTCCGGAAGCGCGGCAAGCAATTGCGGCAGTTCCGAAAACTCCGGCCACCTCGTCAGCAACAGGACCGCCGCCGCGCCTTCGACCGCCTCCTGGATGCGGTCTGCAATGACCATGTCGCCCGCGCCGGCCATCATTGCAGCGGCCGCCGGGCCTGCGACCGGATCGTAGGCGGTGATGGCGGCGCCCTCGCGCAGCAACTCCTCCACCACGCGCAGTGCCGGAGACTCGCGCAGATCGTCGGTGCCGGGTTTGAACGCCAGGCCGAGCACCGCCACCCGAAGCCCGGAAAGTTCGGCGAAATGCTTGCGCAATATCCCGATCATGCACAACGGCTGGGAGGCGTTGACGGCCAGCACCTGCTCGAGAATCCGCATGGGAGCGCCCACGCTCGCGCCGTGTGCGACCAGCGCTTTCACATCCTTGGGAAAACAACTGCCGCCGAAGCCGCAGCCGGCTTCGAGATAAGAGGTGAAGCCGGGTTTGATCCGGGATCCATCTTCAAGCAAGGGAGTCAGACGTTTGTCGAGGTGAACCCCCCGCATGACCTCCACCACATCGACGTTGTCGAGTGCGGCACACAGGTTGCCGATCTCGTTGGAGAACGAGATCATCGTCGCGAGCAACGAATTCGCCGCATACTTGATCGTCTCCGCGGTCCGCGGGCTCACCCGCATGACATCGACTCCCGTAAACGGACGGTATAGCCCGGCGAGAGTGTCCAGGCTGCGTTGGTCGATGCCGCCTAGCACGATGCGGTCCGGTTCAAGGAAATCGCGGACCGCCTCGCCTTCGCGCAGGAACTCAGGGTTCATGCCGAGCCCGAAATCCCGGCCGGCCTGTTTGCCGGATGCCGCTTCAAGCAGCGGTGCCACCACGTCCTCGGTGGTCCCGGGAACCACTGTGCTCTTGATCGCCACCACGTGATAGCCGGGCTTGGTGGCAATGGCGCGGCCGATGGCAGTCGCCGCTTCACGGATGAATCGCAGGTCGATCCGTTCGCCATCGAATGGCGTGCCGACGGCGATCAATGTGATATCGGTGGCCCGTACCGCATCGTCGAGCGCCGTAGTGGCGCGCAAGCCGTTGCCGATATGGCGCCCAAGCAACTCGGCAAGTCCGCGCTCGTGAATCGGCGCCTCGCCACGGTTGATGCGCTCCACCTTGCCCGCATCGATATCGACGCAGGTCACGTCATGACCCACCTCGGCGAGACAAGCGCCCGAGACCAACCCCACGTAACCGGTTCCGATGATCGATACTTTCATGGTTTCAAGCGTCATCGGCCTGTTGGTTGGCGGAGTACCAGACCAGAGTGCGTCGCAAGCCTTCCTCAAGCGGTACGGTCGGTTCGAAGCCGAGTTCTGTTCGGGCCTTGGCGATCACCGGGCACCGACGCTGGGGGTTGTCGGTAAGGTAGTCCCGCTCACTGCTCTGCTGGCGGACCACCCGCCCCCGGTAGCCGATCGTTTCACGGGCGATGTCCGCGAGGGATTCAGCGAGAGCGGCCATCGAGATCTCGGGTGATTCGTTGCCGATGTTGTATGCCTCTCCGGCGCGGCCCCGCGTCAGGATCTTGAAGTAACCCGTCACGGCATCCGCGACATAACAGAACGTTCGGGTCGGCGATCCGTCGGAGAGCAGGGTGAGATCGCGCCCGGCGAAAAGATCGCGCGCGAAATCCGGCAGCACCCGGCGGTCGGTGATCTTCAGGCCCGGGCCGTAGTTGTTGAACGGACGGGCGATGGCGACCGGCATCCCGTATTGGCGGGCGAAGTTCACGCACAACGTTTCGCCGTAGCGTTTCGATTCATCATAACAAGCGCGGGGACCGGTGCAGGAAACATTGCCGCGGTAACTTTCAGGGGTCGGGATGCAATCCGGTGGCGGATCCCCATAGATCTCGCTGGTCGAGAAAAACAGGAATCCCCGCAACGGGCATCCGCGCGACTGCCAGTCCCGGCTGCGGTCGAGCAGCAGCCGCAGCCCCTGCACGTTGGCATCCATCGTCTCGATCGGATACTTGCGATAGTAAACCGGCGAGGCGATCGACGCGGCATGCACGATGAAATCGAAGCCGCCAAGGTCATCGGGCAGCGGCCGGGTGATGTCGTGTTTGACAAGCCGCATCGCCGGCTCACCACCCAGATTCTCGAGCCAGCGGGGGACGCCGCGGATATAATTGTCGCACACGGTGAGCCGGATTGGATTGCCGTCGGCGCGAGTCCGGTTCCAATGGATGACCGCCTGCACCATCGAGTAGCCAAGAAACCCGGCACCACCTGTCATCAGCAGGCTGCCACCTTCCATCAACCGCATCTCGTCACCGAGCCGGCTGCATATCGATTCGAAGTCCTCTTCGGCCACTTTATCGGCTTCGTCCATCATTTCGGGATTCATGGTGAGTAAATGGTCGAGGTCATCCGGCGGTGAGGTTTGCGCCAAAGTGCCTGTCCTGCTCGCGACGAAGCCGATGGACCAGTGAGTTCTCCGGCACCTCGACATCGTCGTAACGGATCACCTGGTCCTTCGGGATCGGGTGGAGCAAGCGGCAACCGGTGGCCAGGCCAACCGGTAACAGCCGGCATTCCTCCGCCACCGTGGAATTCTCGCACAAGCCATAAACGGTGAACCCGCCGATCCCATCGACCAGTTCGCCGGCGGCGAGGTCGCGTTTGGCGGTGGCCACGACATCGACGACCTGCCTGCCCAGAGGCGCAATGGCCGCATCCCGGCACAGCGCAGCCCGCGCGAGTGACAGATGCGCTTCGAGGCAGATCAGATGAAAGGGCACATAGAAGGTGTAGAGCGGGCCGTCACCCATCTTGCAATACTTCAGGTAGCGTTGTGGTTCCGGATCGTCGGCCGCGGCGACGATGAACACGCCCGGGCCGGGCTCGGCACCGAGCGCATAATCGACAATTCCCCCCATGCTGCGGAGTTCGGAGTAATCAAATAGTGTCGCGATCCCCTCAATGCGCGCGCGGAATTCATGGCCCAGCATGCCTCGTCGCGCGACCTTCATGCCGGTTGCGTTGGCGACTTCGGCCTGTTCGAGCGAGATCTTGGTGCCATCGGCGAAGTTCGTCGCCATCACCGCGCTGATTCCATTGGCATCGGCGAATGCCTGCTGCGTCTCAGGTGTCCGGTAGTAGTCCTGCAATCCTTTGATATTGCCGCACACCAGCGGTGTAAGCCCGACACTGCGCAAGTGCCGGTAGAGATTCATCTGCACCGCAGGCTGGTCGCCGTCGCAACCGCTGAAGATCACGCCTGCGCGATCGGCATGCACCTTCAGGATTGGCCCGAGCGTGCCGGTCAGTTCGGCATTCGCCACCACGTGCTTGCCGTTGGCGATTGCCTCGCTTGCAACTTTGGCACCGAAATCGATATCTCCGGTGGATTCCATCACAGCCTCGATTCCTTCGGCCTGGCACATCAAGGTCGGATCATCAGTCACCACATGACGACCGCTTGCGGCAGCCTCTGCGACGTGGGCGGCATCGCGGGCCACCGTCACCTCGGTGACACCGGCATCGAGAAACGCCTGGCGCGCCCGGTCGAGCGAGCGGTTGACGATTACGGCGAGGTGCATGCCGGGCACCGAGCGGATAATGGTGCGTGCGATTCCCCGGGCCGCGAATCCTGCCCCGGTAATGCCCACACAAACCGGCTTGCCAGCAGCCTCTCGCTCTCGAAGCGCGTTATCGACGATGATCATGGCGAAGTGGATTGTGGCAATGTTGAGGGTTTTGTCCGATAGCTTGCGAGCATTCCGCGGTCGAATTCGCTTCGATACCACTCGACCGTGCGGCGCAAACCCTCGTCAAGGCTCACACCCGGCGTCCAGCCAAGCAACTCACGGGTTGGCCCGGGGTTGGCCACGCGCACCTGTTCGAGCGGCCGGTCCTTGGCGGCGTCGAACGCGGGCCGCGCATCCGGTCGGACTATGGGTGCCAGGCGTTCAACGAGTTCACGCACCGTGATGGCGGTGCCGGAACCAACATCGAGAATGTCAGTCGGGCAGGATTCAGCCATGGCTGCTGCGACAAACGCCTCGACCGCGTCATCGACATGGACCCAATCGATCGGCCGCTTGCCGCTGCCCAATGCCGGGGATTCGCCGCGCAGCAAGCTCGTGATGACGAAGGGAATCAGTTTCCACAACTCGCGCTGCCCTGGCCCGTACACCATGAACACCCGCAGGATCGCGACCTCGATGTCATACAACTCCCGGAACATCCTGGCGTAGCAGGTGGCTGCAAACTTGGCGGCGGCATAGGGCGACGATGGGGGCGACCCGGTGTCTCCCGGGGCAGGCTCCTCGAGTGAGCCGGCGAGGATGACCCGTCGGCAACCGGATTCGGTCGCAGCCAGCAGCACATTCACCGTGCTGAGCAGATGGCCGCGCAACATCGGCTCGACCTGATCGATATCCCGCAAGCCGACCGCGGCACCGGCACAATGGAAGATCACATCCGGCCTGACATCCGTCACGAGCTTGCGCACGATTGCCGGTTCGGCAAGGTCGGCCTGCCACCAACGGACCGACGGGCTGCTGGTGGCGGGTGCGTGGCGGCTGGTGCCGTGCACCTCGGCGCCGAGATCGGCCAGCCGTCGGCACAGCTGGCTTCCGATGAACCCGGACGCTCCGGTTACCAATACCCTCCGACCCTGTAATTCCAATCCTGTCATATTACTTGCGGCGCCTGTGTCATTTCAATGACCGCTCTCTCGCGGGGATTCTTCCAGCCGTTACCAAAGTCTCCACTCCGGGTCGCCCTTCTCCCACAGGCTCTCGAGATACATCTTGTCGCGCAGGCTGTCCATCGATTGCCAGAAGCCGGCGTGCCTGTAGGCATAGAGCTGGCCTTCCTGCGCCAAGCGCTGCATCGGCTCGGCCTCGAATGTCGTGCGGTCGTCGTCAATGTAGTCGATCACTTCTGGTTCAAGCACGAAATAGCCACCGTTGATCCATGCCCCATCGCCTGACGGCTTCTCCTTGAAGTGCCCGATTTTGAATTCATTCTCGCCCAGTGTGAACGCGCCGAAGCGGCCGGGAGGCTGCACGGCGGCTACGGTGGCAAGCCCTCCGTGGCTGCGGTGGAAGGCAATCTCGTCAAGGAGGTCGAGGTTGGCAACGCCGTCGCCGTAAGTCATGAGAAAGGTTCCGTCGCCGATGTGATCGCGCACCCGCTTCAGGCGGCCGCCGGTCAGCGATGCCTCTCCGGTGTCCACCAGCGTGATCTTCCACGGCTCGGCGCCGTTGTTCAGGTAATCGATCGAGTTGCGCCCCAGGTCGATCCTGATGTCGGATTGTGCCAGGTAGTAGTTCGCGAAGTATTCCTTGATCATGTGCCCCTTGTAGCCAAGGCAGATGATGAAGTCATTGAACCCGTAGTGGCTGTAGATCTTCATGATGTGCCACAAGATCGGTTGCCCGCCGATCTCGACCATCGGCTTCGGCCGGACCGCGCTCTCCTCGGAGATCCGGGTCCCGTATCCACCTGCTAGAATGACGACTTTCATGATGTTGACTGCTGGAGCGGATGGTGTGTCGAACTATCTGGATTCCGATTGTCTGGCGGCTCCCATGGCCCAGCGCAATTTCGTTTTGAGGCCGAGGTTGAAGGCACAGTGCCGGTAGATGCCGAACATCCTTATGACCGTGAGATTGGCGAGGATGCGCTGCATGGCGGAATCGACGTGGGACGCCCGGCTGAAGTTCATGCGGGCCAGCATAATTTTGCCCAAGCGCCTCAATCCGGGTCTGCGTTGCGGCGGCACCGCGGCAAGCATTTCACGCATGAGGTTGACTGAATCGACACACCATGCCTTCACCTTTGTTGCGTGTGTGAGTTTTGAATCGTGATAGCGGAAGCTTCCCTCGATCTCCTCGATGGTGAGCCAACCGAATTTGAGCGCGAGCAGGAATTCGGCCCGGACATCCGCGAGGATGTTTCCCACCTCGAAGCCCCCGATGTCACGCAACGCCTCGGTGACGAACATCGTGCTGCAAAGGTAGGGGTTGAATCGATTTTCAAACCATGCGGCGACAAACTCCTCGCCGCCACCGCCGCCACCGCGGTTCGGAGCATTCCAGACGATGTTGCCCTCGCCGTCGATCACCCGGGTGCCGGCCTGAATCACCCCGAACCGCCCGGCGCCCCGGGCGCGGGCAAGGCATGACGAAACGAAATCCGGGTCCATCAGGTCGTCGTCATGGAGCAGGCAGAAATACTTGCCGCGTGCACGTTCGACGCAGAAGTTGAAGTTCCGGTACGGCCCGATGTTGGACTCGTGGCGCACGTAATCGATCCGCGCATCCCTAAAACTTCCGACCAACTCCCTGGTGTGGTCATTCGAGCAGTTGTCGGCAACGATCACCTCGATGTTCGGGTACGTCTGCGCCAACGCCGAGGAGATCGCATCGCGGAGGAATCCATCGGCCCGGTTGTAGGTGGTGATGGCGATGGTGACCAACTCTTCCGGGGATTCGTGGGCACACGGCTTCGCATGGCCGGGTGATGCTGACGAGGTATCCTCGTCCAGGATGGTGGGTGTCCGGGTCATGGGGATCGACATGGCAGGTCAACCACAAGCGATGATTTCCGCGCGTCTTGACGTCGGCTATTGGCTATAATGAGGCGGGGCCTCAGGTCAAGCTACGCGATCATGTGAGCGGCCTACCGGATCGGTATGAGGCGATCCGGGTCGGTTCCCGGGGATCAATCGGCCGGGGGCGGCTCGAATTCGAGGCGGAAGAACACCGGTGATCCGTTGGGAGCCGTCTCGAAGGTTTTGTCAGCCCGCTCGGCCTCGGTCATCGCCTCGATCTGGGCTTTGGTGATCGTTTCGACGCGGTTGGCGGGATCGGAGAGCAATGCAGGATCCGCCGCCATGCTCAGGTGGTAATTTCCGACCGGCTTGAGATCGGGGTATATGACCTCGATCGTCCCATCGCCCGGCACCAGTTCGAGGCGGAAAAGGAGATCGTCGGAGGGATTGGTCGGATCGTAGCCGAACAGGAACTCGGCGAGATTGTTCAGACCCCCGCGGTCTGCGTCCTCTGAAGGCTGGCCCGTCAGGTCGAAGCCGGCCAGCCATTCATCGAATCCCGCCGGCGCATTGCTGATCACCGTGATCGTGATTTCCGCCGGCTCGGAGTCGAGCTGGCCGTCGTTGAGCAAGTAACAGATCGAATCAGGACCGTGGTATCCCGGGGCCGGAGTGTAAGTGAAGCTCGGCATCGTCCCGGTAAGCGTGCCATGGCTCGGGAATACCTTCAGCGTGTAGTCTAGCGAGTCGCCGTCCGGATCACTTCCCAGCAATTCGATCACCACGCTGCCGTCCTCTTGTACCTCGACATGCTGCCCGACGGTCACCGGCGCTTCGTTCACATCTTCAATGTCGATGGTGATCGTGGCCGTGTCGGATAGTGCCGGGTCTTGGTCGTCGGTGACCGTGACGGTGAGGATGTATTGCGACAGGGTTTCGAAATCGAGTGCGCCGTTCACGGTGATCTCGCCGCTGAGCGGGTCGATGGCGAACGCATCTCCCTGATTTCCCGCAGTGATCGCAAACGCGAGCGTCTGGCCGGCATCCGGGTCATTGGCGGTGACCGCGCCCACCACCGTCCCGAGCGTGCTGGTTTCCGCCACTGCGAATTGCGCGTCCTGGGCCGACGGCGCTTCGTTCACATCTTCAATGTCGATGGTGATCGTGGCGGTGTCCGACAGCGCCGGGTCGTGGTCGTCGGTGACTGTGACGGTGAGGATGTATTGCGACAGGGTTTCGAAATCGAGTGCGCCGGCCACGGTGAGTTCGCCGGTCAGCGAGTCGATGGCGAACGCGTCGCCATCGTTGCCCTCGGTGATCGCGAACGCGAGCGTCTGGCCGGCATCCGGATCGCTGGCCGTGACGCTGCCGACCACCGTGGCGGGCGCGCTGTTTTCGGCCACTGCGAACTGCGCGTCATGGGCCGACGGCGCTTCGTTCACATCTTCAATGTCGATGGTGATCGTCGCGGTGTCGGAGAGCGGCGGGTCTTGGTCGTCGGTGACTGTGACGGTGAGGACAGACTGCGGCTGGGTTTCGAAATCGAGTGCGCCGGTCACGGTGAGTTCGCCGGTCAGCGAGTCGATGGCGAACGCGTCGCCATCGTTGCCCTCGGTGATCGCAAACGCGAGCGTCTGGCCGGCATCCGGGTCATTGGCGGTGACCGCGCCCACCACCGTCCCGAGCGTGCTGTTTTCCGCCACTGCGAATTGCGCGTCATCAA
>DATISV010000328.1:0-2796 GCA_035468505.1 Luteolibacter sp.
CCCAAGCGCGATGGTCGGCGTTACCGGAAGGTTACCTTGCCCGCCGGTATGGACGGCTGGTATCAGCCCGGCTTCGATGCTAGCGGCTGGCTGAGCGGACCGGCTCCAATTGGCAAGGGCGAGCACCAGCGTGCCCCCAAGAACCTCGAACACAAGTCACCGTGGGGAGACGGAGAATTCCTGCTTGCCCGCACCACCTTCGAGCTCGATGCCGCCGACTACGACCTCTATCGCCTGCGAATCATCTGCATCCAGGGCTTCGACGTCTATCTGAACGGAAAGAAGATCGAGAACTATAGCTGGTGGGCCGACCCGACCGATAACCGCAAGTGGCCGATGAACCAACGCAGCGCCGGACTGCTCAAGAAGGGCACCAATACGCTCGCCGTTTACACCCCTTGCGTCTATCCATCGACCCAGAAACCCCATTGGAGGGGTGAGGTTTTCGGCCACCTCAATGCCTACATCGAAGGCCTGCACAAGGAAGATCTGTATCAGTAGTCCGCGAGCAAAAGGAGCTGTATATGGCCGAATTGATATCGAATGGTTTTACCAATTTGATATCGGGTGATTTTTCGGGTTTTACCACGCTCTGAACCGCCGTTGCAAAGGCGGGCGCATCCTCCAGAAAACCGTCCTCTAGCTCGGCGAGATCAACGACAGCCAGAAAGAACAATGGATCCGCGCCATCGAAGTCTTCGACGAAAACCTCAGCCAGTCCCGCCAGCTCAAACTTTTCAGCCATCAGCGCCCGGAATCAAGCAACCACGGGCATCAGGAGATCAAAAACCACCCCAGTTGCGAAAGTCGGGCTAGTATGGAGTGCGGGGCTGCGGCCCGCACTGGGTCGCCCGAAGTGCGACCCTCCTTGACTTCCTCATACCCTTGAAGGCATGCGCCCTTAGCGGATTTCCACGCTGGCACCGGGGCGGATGAGTTTGGGCAGGCGGATGGCGTCCCAGTTGGCGAGGCGGATGCAGCCGGCGCTGCGGGCGCGGCCGATGGTTTCCGGATCGGAGGTGCCGTGCAGGCCGATGCCGCTGCGGCTGGTGCCGTTCCAGATGATGCCCACCGGGCTGTTGGGGCCGGGCGGGATGTTGAGGGCGTTTTCGCTGCGCTTGCCGGTGTCGAGGAACTGCTGGTCGTAGCGCCACCACGGCATTTCGACCATGTTGCGCAGTTCGTAGGTGCCGAGTTTGATGAATTGCGGCTGGCCCGGGGTGATGGGAAACGAGGCGACCAGTGCGCTGTTGGCGCGGGTGACTTCGGCGACGGGTTCCGCTCCCGGTTCCGCGACGACGAGCGCCTGCGGCATGGCTTCGAAGATCCGGACCTGGTTCATCCTGGTGTCCACCACCACATGGCGCTGGCTGAGGGTTTCATCGGCCTCGTGTTTGGCGCCGGTGATGTCCTCGATGCGGAACGGGGTGACGTTCGGCACCACGAGAGATTGCCGCGGCTGGAGCGAGTAAATCTTCAGTCCGGGATTCAGCTCGGCGAGATAGGGCACGTCGCAATGATATCTTTCCGACATGAACTCGGCATAACTCCGGTAACTCATGCGCTTTTTCTTGGCCTGCAAGGCGCGGCTGGTGGGCAGCGAGGAATCCACCCATTCGCTGGCGGCGTCCGGCACCACGGCCACCGCGAAGGGATGGGGCACGGCCTTGCGCGCGGCACGGTTCACTGCGGTCCAACTGTCGATCGGATGACCGTGCACCTCGTTCCATGACTGCACGGCCAGGGTGGTGAAACGGCCGGGTTTGCCATCGATCACGCCGGGACCGAAGTGGTTTTCATCGAGGAAAATCTGCAGGCGCACCGCGTCGTCGCCGGTGGGTTTCTCATCGAGCGGCGACGCGCTCTCCGCGGCCGGCAAGGGTCCCGGTTCCAGCGGCACGGCCGGGGGACTGGCGGGGGCTTCCGGTTCCAAGGGCAGGGCCTTGAGCACCGGCCGGTTGACGAAAACGGTGGCGGCCTCCTGCTGGGCGAAGGCGGCAGCGGTGAAGATCAGAAGCAAGGAAAGCAGGTATCGAAGCATCATGTGCAAGGGAGTGAACGCGCGGGATTGTATCACTGTTTCACGATCCGTCGAGCGGGGCTTCATGCACCCATCCACGCGTTGAGTATTTCGACGGCGGCGGCCTGGTCGATCACCGCCTTCTGTTTGCGCGCGTTGCGGCCGGCCTCGTGCAGCTTGGCGGCGGCGCTGGTGGTGGTGAACGATTCATCGATGAAAACCAGCGGCGTGGTGGGCAGGCGTTCCCTCAATTTCGCCGCGAAACCGCGCACCCGCCGCGCGGAGTCGCCCTCGCTGCCATCCATCCGCAACGGCAATCCGACCACCAGCGTGCGGATGCCGCGGATTTCCACGAGTTTCGCGATGCGTTCGACCGGATCGCCCGCGGCGCAGTCGATGGTTTCCACGGGGTGTGCCAAAATGCCGAAATCGTCGGTCGCCGCGATGCCGATGCGCGCCTCGCCGTGATCGATGCCCAGCGCAGGGTGCGGCGTGGAGGTGGTGCAGTGGGGGCCGACGGACATGATGGTGGAATCAAACTCATTCCGCCGCTTTGCCGCGGTATTGGATCACGCGCACGTCCTCCATGGTGACCAGACCACCGTCAATCATGGGGTCGAGTTCGGGCAGGAAGGCGTCGATTTTTTCCCGCAGGTCGATGATTTCGACAAGCATCGGCATGTCCAACGAGAGGCGCAGGATCTTGGCGGTATGGAGGTGGCTGGATTTGCCGAAGCCCATCGGGCCGCGCAGCACGGTGGCTCCGGCGAGCTGCA
>DATISV010000329.1:0-11529 GCA_035468505.1 Luteolibacter sp.
GAAACCTCACTGGCCGCGGTGTTTCAGGATTTGGAAATCGAGCGCGTCATCATCAAGACCACCGGCGACCGCCGCACCGATGTGGCGCTCGCCGATGTGGCGAAGGTCGAGGGCGTGTTCGACAAGGGTGTGTTCATCAAGGAACTCGAACTCGCGCTCGACGACGGCTCGATCGACATCGCCGTGCACAGCCTCAAGGACCTGCCCACCGTGCTCGACGACCGCTTCGCCCTCGCCGCGGTGCTCGAGCGCGCGCCGGTGCGCGACGTGCTGGTCACCCGCAACGGGTTCGGGCTCGACGGCTTGCCCGCGGGCGCGCGGGTCGGCACCAGCAGCCCGCGGCGTGCCAGCCAGGTGAAGTTCCTGCGGCCGGATCTGGAGGTGGTGGACCTGCGCGGCAACGTGCCCACTCGTTTGCAAAAACTCGCCTCCGGCGAAAACCACGATGCCATCCTGCTCGCGGAAGCCGGGCTGGTGCGGCTCGGCTATCTAACAGGCTCGCCGTCCGACGACGGGTCGGAACCGGTCAAGGACATGGCCGGTCTAACCGCACATCGGCTCGCCGAAGACGTATTTTTCCCCGCGGCGGGGCAAGGGGCCATCGGTTTTGAAATCCGGGCCACCGACCAGCGCTCGCGGGTGTTTGCCGAATCGATCGGCCACAGCGCCACATGGAAGCGGATCAACGCCGTGCGCGAGTTCCTGCGGCTGCTCGACGCCGGTTGCCACACGCCGGTGGGCGTGGTTTCCTCGCTCGCCGACGGCGTGTTGCACCTGCGCGCCCGCGTGTTCCCCGAAGGCGGC
The DNA here is from genome assembly GCA_035468505.1 of Luteolibacter sp. Lineage (GTDB taxonomy): Bacteria > Verrucomicrobiota > Verrucomicrobiia > Verrucomicrobiales > Akkermansiaceae > Luteolibacter. The sequence goes on from DATISV010000329.1 coordinate 805, forward strand.
GGCGAGCCGCGCACCGGCGAGGCCACGGGCGAGGATCCGATCGAAACCGCACTTCAACTTTTCCAATCCCTGCAATGAGCCAATCCGGAATCTGTTATCTCGTGGGCGCCGGTCCCGGCGACCCCGGCCTGCTCACGCTCCGCGCCAAGGAGTTGATCGAGCGCGCCGACGTGCTGGTGTACGACGCCCTTAGTAATCCCGAGTTCCTGCGCTGGACCAAGCCCGGCTGCGAGAAAATCAACGCCGGCAAGCGCGCCAAGGACCATGTTTTGACACAGGACGAAACCAACGCGCTGATCGTCGAGAAATCCAAGGCCGGAAAATCCGTGGTGCGTTTGAAGGGCGGCGATCCGATGATCTTCGGCCGCGGCGGCGAGGAAGCCGCCGAACTGGCCGCCGCCGGCGTGCCGTTCGAGATCGTGCCGGGCATCAGTTCGACCATCGGCGGTCCCGCTTACGCCGGTATTCCGGTGACGCACCGCGATCACAACACGCAGCTCACCATTTTCACCGGCCACGAAGACCCGACGAAAGGTTTCAGGTCCATCGACTACGCCCAACTCGCCAAAGCCCCGGGCACCACGGTGTTCGTGATGGGGGTCGGCCGGCTGCGCGAAATCACCGGATCGTTTGTCGAGCACGGTGCCGACCCCGCCACGCCGATCGCGCTCACGCAGTGGGCCACCACCGGCGCGCAGAAGACCATCACCGGCACGCTCGCCGACATCGCCGACATCGCCGAACGCACGCAGTTCGGCTCGCCCGCCGTGGCGGTGATCGGCGACGTGGTCAAGGAGCGCGAGAAGATCAACTGGTTCGAAAAGCGTCCGTTGTTCGGCCGCCGCATCGTCGTCACCCGCACCCGTGAGCAGGCCGGTGAGTTGAGCCGCGCGCTGCGCGAACTCGGTGCGGACGTGATCGAGTTGCCGACCATCCGCATCGAGCCGCCCGAGGACAAACGCGGCTTCGCCGAAATGGTCACCCACGCCCACGAATACGACTGGCTGGTCTTCACCAGCCCGAACGGCGTGGAACGCTTCTTCGACGCGTTTTTCGCCGTCTTCGAGGACGCCCGCAGCCTCGGCAACCCGCGCATCGCCGCGATCGGTCCAGGCACCGCGAAGAAGATCCGCGAATACCGCATCGGCGTCGATCTGCTGCCGGAGAAATTCGTCGCCGAGGGCTTGATCGACGCGTTCAAAAAGGAGTCTGTCGAAAACCTGACCATGTTGTGGGTCAAGGCCGCCGAGTCGCGCGAAGTCGTCGGCGAGGGACTGGCGAAAATGGGAGCGATCGTCGATGAATGCATCGCCTACCGCACCGTGCCGGAAACCGAAGATCCGACCGGTGCCAAGGAACGTCTCGCCAGTGATGGTGCCGATCTCATCACCTTCACCTCCGGTTCCACGGTCGATTCGTTTTTCGCACTCGGCCTCGATTGGCCGGAGGGCTGCGTGGCCGGCAGCATCGGCCCGATCACCAGCCAGACGCTGCGCAAGCACGACATGCCGCCCGCCTTCGAGGCGTCGCAACACGACATCCCGGGTTTGGTGGCGGCCATCGTGCGGCACTTTGGCAAAAAGCCTGCGAGGTGAACCCGAAATTGAAATTGGAACCACAATCGAGCACAGCGAGATGGACGAACACTTTACTGCCAATCTGAGTCAAATGGACACGGATTCACACGGATTTGAATTGAGTTGCAGACAGTTTCCGTTTGTCCGGAAAGAGTCCGGTTGAATTCCAACATTACCTATCTCATCCGTGTCCATCCGTGTTCATCCGTGGTTCATTTTTTTGGATAGAAGAAGGAATCGCGCCATCCTTCATGTCATCCTTTGTTGCATGGTCGTGTTGTTTTCCGGCACCTTCGCCCGCGCGCAGGACGGTCCCGAAGCGCTCGACAAATGGAATCCGCCGCCCCCGCCTCCGGCCGCGGGATTGATGGACGATGGCGGGCTTTTCCAACGCAACCCGTCGATCGCGGAAACCATCGAGGACCGGTTGGCAGGACTCAACGAGCGTCACGATTTCCGCATCCATCTGGTGGTCGAACCGGTGATCATCACCAGCACCCCGCCGGACCTTGCCGAGAGCTTGCGACTGGCCTGGCTGCCGGATGGCAACGGCATCGTGGTCGTTTACGAAACCGACACCCGCAGCCTCGGCATCGGCCGCCGCATGACCGAAGACCCCGCCGGCGAAGGCCCGCGCGTGCCCACCCATGTTTCCGCCGTCATCATCAACGAGGTCATCGCCGATACCGACAAGTCACTGCCGTCCGAGGAATATCTCGAAGCGCTCGTCACCAATCTAACAACTGCATTCGACGACTACTTCCAGCGCCGCGCCATCGGTCCGCCGCGGGAACAGTCATGGAAGCTCGCGTGGGCCGTGGTGGCTGTCGCCGTCGCTTTGGGTCTCTGTGCCATCGGGGTTGCCGCGCTTGCCCGACTCAAGGCGGTGCGCGGCGAACGCACCTTCCATTTCCATCCCGTGGACCGCCCCGAACGCCTACAAGCTCCATCCGGGGCATCGGTGAGCAGTATCAAATTCAGGGAGTGAAATCAATGGTTCACCCGATCAAGTCGCCGATCGAGCCGAAGTCCGGGGAGAAGAGGCGATTGTAGGTGCGCGAGGCGTAGCCGTCGGTCATGCCGGCGAGGAAATCGCAGACCAGCCGGGCACGGCCGGACTCGGTGGATTCGGCGCCGATTTCCTCCGCGGTGTCGTGCGGCAGGAGTTGGAAATACTGTCCGTCGATCGGGCGGCCGGCGATGTAGCGTTCGCCGAGCGTTTCCCACATCCGGCGCAGCATGTGGCTGCCCTTGTGTTCGAGTTGCTTGAGCTGCGGCGAGAGGAAGACGCACTCGAAGGCGAGCTGCTTGAAGACGGCGCATTCCGCCTTCACGTCCGGATCGATCACGAGGCGGTAGCGGTAGCGGTGGGTGGCGGCGCTGAGGAAATTGACGTCGCTTTCCAGCCGGGTGGAGCGGATGTAGCGGCCGATGCGCTTGCCGACGAACGGGTCGGTCTTGCGCAGGCGGATGGCGCGTGTCAGGTCGCCGAGCGGCGTGCCCTCGCCGGTCGGGTGGCCGCGTTGTTCCGCCCAGGCCTCGATTTTTTCCACATGGAGGAATCCGGCTCGCACGCTGTCGGAGAGGTCGTTGAGCGAGTAGGCGGTGTCGTCCGCCCAGTCCATGAGATGGCATTCGAGCGACTTGAACTTGTCGCGCGCCGGACCGGGTGGGAGTTCGAGCGGGAAGTCGTGACCGCCCATCGCCCAGTCGAGATGCGCTTCCTGGTCGTCGTAGATGAAATGATGTTCCGGTTCGGTGCCGGTTGCGGATTTCAACTCGGACCACAGCGACTTGTATTTGAGCACGCCGTCGAGAAACGCGCGGCTCGGGTCCATGCCGCTGCGTTTGGCGGAGAAGATCCGCTCTGTTAGAAGCCGCAGCGTCTGCGCGTTGCCCTCGAAACCGCCGTGGCCGCGCATCAGGTGGTTGAGCGTGCGCTCGCCGGCATGTCCGAACGGCGGATGGCCGAGGTCGTGCGACAGGCAGACTGCCTCGACCAGATCGGGGTCGATGAAAAAATCGTCCTCAAGCGGTCCGTCGGGAATCGATTTCAGCCAGTGGCAGATCGACTTGCCGATTTGCGCGACTTCGAGCGAGTGGGTGAGGCGCGTGCGGTAGAAATCGTATTCGCCGCTCCAGAACACCTGCGTCTTGTTCTGCAGGCGGCGGAAGGTGGGCGTGTGAAGGACGCGGTCGCGGTCGATCTGGAACGGCGAGCGGTAGTCGCCGGCGTCCGAAGCGCCGCTGCGCCGCACGGTGTCGAACTCGCCGTAGAAACGGTTCCGCATACGCGGCGCACCATGCGCGGCGGCGCGGCGCGCGGCAAACCTTTCCTCAGCGGCCGGCGGGTGGGGCATGGTGGCACGGCCGATTTGATGGGAAGACCGTTTGACGGCGGCGCGTAGAGGTGTCCTGTATCTCCTGATTCGCCCATGCAGAAACCGCACGACAAACTTCTCGCCTACAGCCAGCTCGAGCACCTGACGCGCCGGCACTTCCTCTCGAAATGCGGGCTCGGGCTCGGTGCCCTGTGGCTGGCCGGCCAGACTGGCCGCGCCTGGGGAGCTGCCGCGCCGCTGGTGAAGGATCCGGCCAATCCGCTCGCCGCGGTGCCGCCGCCGTTCGCGCCGCGTGTGAAGCGCGTGATCTACCTGCACATGGCCGGCGCGCCCTCGCAGCACGAGTTGTTCGATTACAAACCGGAGTTGCAGAAATTGAACGGCAAGGAATGCCCGCAGGAGTTTCTGGAAGGCAAGCAGTTCGCCTTCATCCAGGGCACGCCGAAGATGCTGGGCCCGCAGTTTTCCTTCCAACAGCACGGCCAGTCCGGCGCATGGGTGTCCGAACGCCTGCCGCATTTCTCATCGATGGTGGACGATGTGTGTTTCATCAAATCGATGCACACCGACCAGTTCAACCACGGTCCGGCGCAGTTGCTCGTCCATACCGGCTCGCAGAATCCCGGCTCGCCGTCGATCGGCGCTTGGGCGACCTACGGGCTCGGCTCGGAAAACCAGAACCTGCCCGGCTTCATCGTGCTCACCTCCGGCGGGAAAAACCCCGACGCCGGCAAATCGGTGTGGGGCGCCGGATACCTGCCGTCCGTCTATCAGGGCGTGCAGTGCCGCTCCGAGGGCGAGCCGGTGCTTTACCTCGACAACCCACCGGGCATCTCACGCAAGCTCCGCCGCCGCTCGCTCGATACGCTTGACCGCCTCAACCAGCGCATCGCCGAGGAGGTGGGCGACCCGGAAACGATCACCCGCATCGCCCAATACGAGATGGCGTTCCGGATGCAGACGCACGCCACCGATGCCTTCGACCTGCGGCAGGAACCGGAATCGATGCATCAATTGTATGGCACGCAGCCGGGCCGCGAATCGTTCGCCAACAACTGCCTGCTCGCCCGCCGCCTCGCCGAGCGCGGCGTGCGTTTCATCCAGCTCTTCCACTGGGGCTGGGACTCGCACGGGGCCTCCGCCTCGGAAGCGATCAACAAGGGCTTCATCGAACGCTGCAACGAAGTGGACCGGCCGATGACCGCCCTGCTCAAGGACCTCAAACAGCGCGGCATGCTCGACGACACGCTCGTCGTCTGGGGCGGCGAGTTCGGCCGCACGCCGATGCAGGAAAACCGTGGCGGCAACGAAATGGCCTTCATCGGCCGCGACCACAACCCGGGTGCCTTCACCATCTGGATGGCCGGCGGTGGCGTGAAACCGGGATTCACCTACGGCGAAACCGACCCCATCGGCTACGAGGCGGTCAAGGACCGCGTCTCGGTGCACGACCTCCACGCCACCCTTCTGCACCAGCTCGGTTTCGACCACGAGATGTTCACCTTCCCCAGCCAGGGCGCGAACCAGCGCCTCACCAACATCACCAAGACCGGAACGAAAATCGTGAAGGGGATCCTGTCGTGAGTGGCGACAATCCGGTTGACTTGGTCATTTGACTGGTCAAGTTTCAGTCCATGGAAATCGCCATTTCCGAATTCAAGGCGAAATGCCTCCAATTGCTCAAGACGACAGCCGAATCGGGTGAGGAACTGGTCATCACCCTGCGGGGCAAACCCCTGGCCCGCGTGTCGGGCATTCCACAGACCGGTCGGCGTGTACTTGGCGGACAGCCGCTTGCGATCGATGCCGAAACTGCGGATGAGGTCCTGATCCATTCGGACTTCGAGGGCGACTGGGAATCATGAAGCTGTTGCTGGACACGCACGTGCTGGTCTGGGCGGAGTCGATGGACCACCGGCTTGGCCCGGCGACCCGGGGATTGCTATTGGACTCCGCAAATACACTGCTCGTTTCGCCGGTGACGTCCTTGGAACTCGCGCGCCTGGTGGCCATGTCGCGGCTGACCCTGGGCAAACCGCTGGGCGAGTGGTTTTCGATTGCCCGGCGGCATTTGGGTTTCGATGACGCGCCATTCCTCCATGATGAGGCGCTGGAGAGTTACGATTTGCCTGGATCGTTTCACAAGGATCCGGCCGACCGGATACTGGTGGCAACCGCGCGCTTGCGCGGCTGCACCTTGATGACTGCGGACGATTCGATTCTTGGTTACCCGCATGTGGCGGCGCTCGATGCGCGGCTGTGAGCTGCATCAAGTGCCAAAGCTGCTACTCCCAACTCGCCGCGACAGGTGATGTCGCAAGTGGCCGGTATGAATTGCCGCAGGCCACGCTTTTCCGCATTGACCCGCCTTACTTTTCAGTGGAAATGTAAGGCATGGAAACCGCCAAACTCAGCAGCAAAAGCCAGATCACGGTGCCGAGGAATGTCCGGGAGAAATTGCGGGTCGGCCGCGGTGACCGGATCCGTTTCGAGCCGACCGACGACGGCCGCTTCATCGTCTGCAAGGCCGGGGCACTTCAGCGAAGCGACGGAGCAGCCAGGCGGCGTTTGCGCGATGCCAAGTCCGGGCCGTTCACTGACATCGCGGAGGCGATCCAAAGGACGGTGGCTGAGGACGATCAACGGATTCGGTCGGGCCGATGAAGACGTGGGACACCAATTTCCTGCTACGCCATCTGTTGGAAGACGATCCGGCGCAGCTCGCCATCGTCCGCCGCGAACTCGCCCATGTCGAAGATGCGGGCGCAACGGTCTTCCTGCCGCAGATTGTGCTGGTGGAAACAGCCTGGTATCTGCGCGGGCTGCTGTCCCGGGTCGCGGTCCTGGACACGCTTCAGGAAGTGCTCGATGACCGTCGCTTCGCATGCGAACGCCCCGATGAGGTGAAAAGCGCCATTCGCGACGCCCGGCGAAAGGGTGATTTTTCCGACCACCTGATCGCCGCATCCGCGCGTGCCGCGGCAGCGACACCCGTGCAAACCTTTGACAAGGCGTTGAGAGGCTTCGCTGCCTTTGAAATCGCTATGCCCGGATGATTTCCGTGCGAACCGACGCCAAAGCCCCGGCTCAGATCTTCGGCTCCCAGCCCTTGCGATACTCGCGTTTCACCATGGCGCTGGCTTCCGGGATGTTGGGCGATTTCATGTTCGGGCCGTCCCAGTCCATCGGGCGGCCTTCGCCGATGTTCTGGGCCATGCAGCCGAGCAGGATGATCTCGTTGAGGTAGGCGGCGATCTCGAAGTTCGAGTAGGCGGCGGGTCCGCCGTTGATGGCGTCCACCCATTCCTGATAGTGGCCCGGCGAGCGCGGGATGCTCTCGGGAATCGCCTGGCAGGCCTCGTGCTTGGTCACGTTGGTGAAGGTTTCCTCGCCTTCGAGCTTGATGTGGCAGCTCGCGCCGTAGTCGTCGGGCAGGAAGGCGAGGCCTTTTTCACCGACGATCAGTGCGCCGCTCGGCGGCAGGCCCCTGCGCCACATGACGATGTCCCGGGTGATTTCCGGGTAGGGGCGGAGCGGTTTGAAATCGCTCTTGGGCGAGCCTTCATACCACCAGAACTTGAGCGCCGGCAGGCCCTCGCGCTCCGGGAAATCGAAGCGCACGCGCGAACTCACCGGATAAGTCTCCAGGAAGGTGCGCGAGGAAACTTCGCACTCGACGCGTGTCGGGTAGCCGAGCTTGAGCGCGCGGAACGGCATGTTGACGCCGTGACAGGCCATGTCGCCCAACGCGCCGGTGCCGAAGTCCTTCCAGCCGCGCCATTTGAAGGCGTGATAGGTGTCCTTCTTGTAAGGCCGATCCGCCGCGGGGCCGAGCCACAGGTCCCAATCGAGACCTTCCGGCACCGGATCCGAGCCTTCGGGGCGCTCGATGCCCTGCGGCCAGATCGGGCGGTTGGTCCAGACGTGGAGTTCGAGCGGCGCGCCGATGACGCCGGCCTGGATCACCTCGACGCCGCGGCGCAGGCCGTTCTCGGCACTGCCTTGGTTGCCCATCTGGGTGGCGATTTTTTTGTCGCGGGCAAGATTCCGCAGCATCCGGGATTCCCAGACCGTCTGGGTGAGCGGCTTCTGGCAGTAGATGTGCTTGCCCATGTCCATCGCCATCATGGCCGCCACGCCGTGCACGTGGTCGGGTGTGGAAATGGTCACCGCGTCGCACTCCTTCTCCAGCTTCTCAAGCATCTTGCGGAAGTCCTTGAACTTCGCCGCGCCGGGAAACTTCTCGGCCATGCGGTTGAGCGGATTGTCGTCCACATCGCAGATGCCGACAACTTCGAGACCGCAGGCGGCGGCACCCATCACGTCGCTCGATCCCTTGCCACCCACGCCGATGGCGGCGAGGCGGATCTTGCTGTTGAGATTCTGGCCACGGACGATGGCCGGGCCGGCGAAAAGGGCGGAACCAAGACCAAGACCGGTTTTGCCGATGAACGAGCGACGGGTTAGCGATTTCATACGGCGCGATTACGCCCGTTCCACCCGCCTTTGATCAAACAAAAACCTCCGGCACCGGATTGGCGGCATCATTCCGCCCGAGCGGTCAGCGCGTGCAGCGTCTTCACCGCCTGCCACGCGGCGTCCACATGGTGGATACGAAAGATGTGCCCGACTCGCGCCATGCTGGCTGCGATGCAGGCGATGGTTCCCGCGTCGCGCTCGCGCGGATCGTCGATGCCGAGCACCTCGCCGATCACCGTCTTGCGCGAAACGGGGACGAGCACCGGGCGATGGAAACGTCCCAGCCGGGACAGCTCGCGCAGCACGGCGAGGTTGTCGTCGCGCTGCTTGGCGAAATCGAGACCGGGATCGATCACGGTGGCATCGTCCGGCAGGCCGGCGGCGGCGCAAAGGGCGAGTTTTTCCTCAAAGAACCGCTCCATCGCCGCCATCACATCGTCCCATTGCTGGTGCACATGCGGCACCTTCGGCTCGCCGACGCTGTGCATCACCAGCAGCGCAGCGCCATGCGCCGCGCAGAGCCGCGCGTTGCGGTCGTCCGGCAGCGCACCCATGTCATTGAGCAGTTCGATTTTGCCACCGGCCAGGATTTCCGCCGCCACTTCCGGCCGCCAGGTATTGGCGGAAAGCACCGGCGGCCAGACTTGCACGGCGTCGCGCGGGCGGGTGCCGTCGAGCGCTTCTTCCCAGCGCGATGTGAACGCGTGAAAGCGCCGGATTTCCTCCGCCACCGCGATCGGCCCGCGGTTCGTGCGCGCGCTCTCCGCGCCCACATCGATCGCATCCGCCCCGGCCGCGATTTGCCTGCGGGCCAGTTCCAGCGCGGCATCGATGTCCAAGGTCCCATCGCCGGAAAACGAATCGTCGTTCACATTCACAATCCCCATCAGCAAGGGACGACGCGGAAAATCAATGAAGCGGTCCGGCAGGCGCAATCGCATGCCGCTATTCACCACCGCTCCACTCGCCAAAGCAACCCCGGCATGACCGATCCCTCCCCATTCGTCCCAAACATTCCGCTGGATTCGAGGAGCTTTGCGCCGAGCCCCAGCTCGGCACGGAGGCACCACACTCATGTGGTGCACGGCGGATGAAAAGCGAATGAAAAAGCCCCCATGGCCTGCCCATTCGCCTCTCATCCGCCGTGCACCACAGGATTGTCGTGCCTCCCCCTCTTCACTTCGAAGTTCAACGCTCCGCCCATCCGGACTTCTTCGTGTTCCAAAAATCCAAGCCCTGTGCGGACGCGATATCGATTGCTGAGGTTTTTTTGACTTTCCAACCATCCGATCCGTCAGGTAAATCGCATGGCATTCACAAGTCATTGAATGTCAGAACTGCCCATAACCCGAAATCCAGCTTGCGACGGAGTTATCCGGAATCCTAAGCTCCATCGCTGAACCAATTAACTGTTAGCCAATGAAAAGACGCGCAAATGTAAGCGATCTTCTCGAACATCCAATTCCCAAGTTCGGGTTCGATGGGAACTACATCTATCGTGGTCAGGCAGACGCGTCGTGGAAGCTGACGCCCTCTCTGTTCCGGCGCCCATGCCCGAAGCGTTTCGGGGAGGATTGGAGTTCTCTTGAGCGAGCGACGCTTCGATCGTTTAAGCGAATTGGAAAGCCGTATTTACCTGATCGCGGACTCTCCGACATCGAGCTGCTTACTCTTGGGCAACACCATGGATTGCCAACCCGACTTCTCGATTGGACTGAGAATCCGCTAGTAGCGTGCTTCTTTGCCGCTGCACCCGGCACCGATGACACGGACGGGGTAGTCTGGCAGTTTCTTCCGTACGACAGATCACTTGACTACGAGGGTGAAGAGTTGACCGAAATCACCAAACCTAAAATAATTTATCCCGACCACATTCATGATCGGGTAGTTCAGCAGCAAGGCGTTTTCACCATCCACCCACTCCCGAAAGTTGGAAAGGCATTCAAGCCGTTTGATTCCTCAATTAAGAAGGTCGCACCATTGGTTTATGCGGAGAAGTACTCCATATCCGCCAAGGAGAAGGAACGATTAAGAAGTGATTTAGACCTTCTCGGAGTAAACTACCGATCTGTATATCCAGGACTGGACGGGGTTGGTCGGCAGTTGGGCTGGGAGATCGAGAGGGATACCTCACAAATGCTTGCAATCACATCTAGTGTTTTCGAATGGGATATTGATGATGCCGACCTATTCAAACACCGGGGCTAATCGGGTCCCCGTGACTGACTCCGAGAGCCAGCCACGGGTCCCACACCACAGTGCGTACGGGACCGTAAACGGCGGTTCCGATCAGACACGGGACAAGCCCGAGTGAGTAGCGAGCCGAA
>DATISV010000330.1:0-12626 GCA_035468505.1 Luteolibacter sp.
AAGGTGCCGCGGCCTTTGCGAAGGATCATGGGATCTAGTGACAGGCTCAGACATCCTGATCCGGGAGGAAATGAGATGGACGAGGTCATGTCATTTCCTGGATGATGCCCTCCACCGCGGCAGAGATCAGGAAGTCTGAGACCTTTAGTCATCACAGTTCCGTCCCCGTATCCCGCAAGATTCAAGGTGACGGACTGCGTGCATGGACGCCGCAGCCACGCTCAGCGCTTCATCCGCCAATATCAACTTTACGGCGCATGCCGGTCCAGTTGCTGACGGGTCTTTTCGCGAAGTTGAGGATCCGAGATCAAGTCGATCCATGGCTCAAGGGAGTCGGGCGCTGAATGCCCTTCCTTGTGGATCATGGTTCTGATGCCGGTATCCCGTGCCTCACCCGCAGGCAAGGAACCCAGCCATTGATAGGCGGCGACAGGATCCTGATCCGGCCATTTTCGGATCACGCCCTCGACCATGGTCGTTTGGTTTCCATCTTTCCATGCCGCCACCCATTCTGCCGCCGCGGCCGGATCCTGGTTGACCCAGGTATTGACCAGGGAAATGGGCAGCTTGCGGGCGGCATGGAGGCCAGCATCGCGCCGGCGGCTGCAGGATCTTTTTCGGACCAATCGTAAAAGACGGTGGAAAGCGCCATCTCCCGATTCCCATTCTCCTCCGGCAGCCGGAGCACCCATTCCATGGCCGCCGACGGCCCGTGTTTCCCGGCAATCGCTTTCGCGACTTGGGCGCTGAGTTGTTTCGAGGCCGGGTCGTTGCCGTTTTCTTCGACGAAAGCGCGGGCTCCCTCGGTGTCCTGAATGGCCCAGTGTATGAGATCCGTATTGTTTCTATCAGAAACTGGTTTTGTGGTCCATGAGTGATCGGGCACGAGCTGCGTGGAGAATACCGGCATGGTGAGGGTGCCGCTGGAATGGTGTGTCAGGGCATAGGCGGTTCTTTTGGCATCTCCTTCCGGCAGAGCGTCAAACCAGAGCTTCGCTTGTTCCGGAGAGACGGAGATCCAACTTTGATACACTCCGGCAATCCATCTCCCATCGGTGGGCGCTGTTTGAAGAACCCAGGCAGCGGCGGCTGCGGGATCGGTCTTCGCCCAGCCGCGGACGACATGTTCCGTCGCGGACCGCGCTTCATCCGGGGTGAGTTCTATTGCTCTCATCAGCGCGGTGGCCGGGTCGTGTGAACCCCATGCCGCAAACAGTTCAGGGATCGTCCGACTCCGGGCTTCGCAGGCGGGCATGTTTTCGAAGTAGTCGAATGCGGCTTGCGGATCGGATTTCACAAGGATGCCCAAAGCACCAGCAACTGCCTTGCAACGCAACTCGCCAATGAGCTGTTTTTCCGCCCAATCCAGCACCTTGCTGCCATCTTTCCAATTCTTCAGAATCGTATCCACCAGGCCGGCCTTGAGAAATGTGTTAAGTCCTGATGATATCAGCTCCGCCGCTACAAATTCTGGATTCCCGGTGGCCATGTGGGTGAGAAGGAAGTAAACCTTGTCGTCCCGGTAGGGCCACGGCTGGGATTTTGCCGCAGCAAGCGCGGCGGCAGCGCCTTCCCGGTCGTAAATGGCCATGAGGTCTTCCTTGGATAGCTCGCGAACAGGTTGTGCAATCCTTGAGGGGGAGAGGGATCTTTTCAGTTCTCCCGCGTGCTTTTCGCGGGGCGCGCGAGACTGGCGCTCGACTGCATCAGGGTCCGGGGTGTCATTACTGGAATTGAGCCAAACCGCCAGAACAGTCATGGTCGCCAGTGCGGCGGCCAGTGACAGTGGTTTGGGTTTCAACTTCATTAGACGATGGATGAGAATTCCGCGTCGCTTTGGCAAGCTCCAAGCACAGGGCCGACGCATCATTCTTCTGTTGATGACAGGATCGAAACGCTGAGACGCAGGGATCGCGGAGGACTTCAGCGGAAACCATGCATTGAATTCAGTTACCCACACCGCCGATTGGGAAAGCTGATTTCATTTTCTCCCATGGCCACCGCGCGTTTGCACGGACTGAAAATCATCACCTCCGACTCGAAAATCCTGAAATATCGCCAATTCGCGAGCATCGCTTCGCGCAAGGCTTGAAGCGGGAGCGATCTGAAAAGAGCCGGATTCTTCAGCTTTATTGCGTCAAAGAGCATGTGACTTCCCGGTCTTTGCCTATGCTGTTGATTTCCCGTTCCATCCAAATGGACGCCAGCCATTTGTTACATGATGGGATCGAAACCGTGACCCTTGACTTCTTCCGGAACCATATCTTCTTCCTGACGCGGCGCGAACACGAGTTCCATCAGATACGGAAGCAGCAGGGCGGTGAGAAGCCCGGAAATCAATGATCGGAGGACGAGGCTTTCGAGTTCCTTCCCCACATCGGGACTGTGCGCCTTGTCGCTGATGACCGGCGCCGTATGGATGCTGAGGCGCGGCAACGCATCCAGATTTGCGGTCAAGAAGACGGAGCGAAGGTTTTTCAAACGCTCCACTTCGGCATCCGCCAACATGGAGGCGCGGCGCGCCCGCTCGAGAGTGGTCATAACCGATGCATCCGTGGGATTCGCCCCGTGGACTTTTTCCAAGTTGGCCACCACGGACGATTTTTCTCCCGCCTCGTCCGCGGCTTCGCTGATGAGTGGGTCGATTTTCCCGGCCTTGTCCGCGTTTTTCTTCCGGAAGCTTTCAACGAGGTAGTCCCTGAGGCTGTTGGGAATCTGCTCGGCGACATCGCGGGCATCGACCTTGTTGGTCAGCGTGACATTGATTTCGATCAACTGGGTGTTCGATACGATCTTCGCGTCAGTGATTCCGCGGATGATTCCCACCGCGGTCTCTTTATCCACGCTGAAGCGATGGGCCAGTTGCAGTTGTTCGACCACCCGGTCCAGTATGCCGCTGGACTTCACCAACTCGATGATTTCCTCGGGAGGCGGCCCGTTTTCCAGACCGAATAGTGTGGTGCTGCGGTATTTGTTCGGGGTCAGGTAAAGAGTCACCCCTCCGGCAAGCAGTATCAGGAAAGGAACGATCATGAGTCCGCCGCGAACGATCCATTTCCAACGGCTGTAGATTCGGGATGGGAGAAAACGCCCGCTGATTTCCTTTGTATCCATGGTTCCAAAGTGCGCTCTTCCATTTCTGAACCCAAGCCGAAACTTGGGGATTCGGACAGATTTTTGATGCTCTTTCGCCCGCCTCGTGATTCCTATTTGCGTCGCAACCATGTCCGCAGAAAAGACCGCCATCACGCCCACCCGCGCTCAGGATTTCCCCGAGTGGTATCAACAAGTCATCAAGGCCGCCGACCTTGCCGAGAACTCGGAGACCCGCGGCTGCATGGTCATCAAGCCGTGGGGTTACGGTATTTGGGAACTGATCCAGCAGCAGCTCGACCGCAAGTTCAAGGCCACCGGCCACCAGAACGCCTATTTCCCGCTGCTCATCCCGCTTTCCTATCTGGAAAAGGAAGCCGAGCACGCCGAGGGCTTCGCCACCGAGTGCGCGGTGGTCACCCATCACCGGCTGGAGACCGTCAAAGATCCCGTCACCGGGAAAACCAGGATGATCCCCACCGGCGAACTGGCCGAGCCGTATGTGATCCGCCCGACCTCCGAAACGATCATCGGCGCGGCCTTCGCGCGTTGGGTCGAGTCGTATCGCGACCTGCCGCTGCTTATCAACCAGTGGGCCAACGTGATGCGTTGGGAAATGCGCCCGCGTTTGTTCCTGCGGACCGCCGAGTTCCTGTGGCAGGAAGGCCACACCGCGCATGAGACCAAGGACGAGGCGATCACCGAGACGCGCCTGATGCACGGCGTGTATGAGGAGTTCCTCCGCGACCACCTCGCCATCCCGGTGATCCCCGGCGAGAAGACGGAAAACGAGCGCTTCCCCGGCGCCGAGATGACTCTAACGGTGGAAGCGATGGTGCAGGACAAAAAGGCCATCCAGGCCGGCACCTCGCACTACCTCGCGCAGAATTTCTCCAAGGCGCAGGACATCAAGTTCACCGGCCGCGACGGCACCGTGCAGCACGCGCACACCACCTCGTGGGGCGTTTCCACCCGCATGATCGGCACGCTCATCATGGCGCATGCCGACGACGACGGCTTGATCCTGCCGCCACGCGTCGCGCCGCAGCAGATCGTCATCCTGCCCGTCACGCCGAAGGAGGATTCGCGCGACGCCGTGATCGCCTCGTGCATGGCGCTTGCAGAGACCTTGCGCCACCAGATGTATCACGGCGAGCCGCTGCGCGTGCACGTCGATACCCGCGACCTCGGCGGCGGCATCAAGAAATGGGAGTGGATCAAGAAAGGCGTGCCGATCCGCATCGAGATCGGCCCGCGCGATGTGGAAAGCCGCAAATGCTGCGTCCAACGCCGCGACCAGCCGGTTGCCAGCAAGGATTTCCCGGTGAAGGAGGACTTCATCCGCTCGGCGGTGGAAATTCTGGATCAAATCCACCACCAGTTGCTCGACCGCGCCACCGCCTTCCGCAACGAGAACATCGCGACCTGCGATTCGCTGGAGAAATTCGAAGCCCATTGGGCGCAGGAAAACACCGGCTGGCTGCTGACCCGGTGGGCCGGCACGCCGGAGCAGGAAGAGGAGATTTCCAAGAAACACAAGATCACCATCCGCTGCATCCCGCTCGATTCCGTGGTGCTGCCGGAAACCGGCAGAACCTGCTTTCTGACCGGCAAGGAAACCGGCGTCCACGCGTTGTGGGGCAGGAGTTATTGATAGAAACAAGCGCCACGAACCTTATCATTGAACCATCATGAAAACGATCGCCGCCGCCCTGACCACCCTCGCCACTACCGCCGCCCTCGTGGCGGACAATGCCTGGACCACCGTCGAAGAAGACGGCCGCGTGCTCGCGAAGCTGAACGGCAAAACCGTGCTCGGGTTCCAGAAGGAACCGCTGGGCGACCCCAAGGGCGGGGAAAAATTCGCCGGCAGCCAGTTCATCCACCCGCTCGCCACGCCGTCCGGCTTCGTCACCACCGAACTCCAGCCGTCCGACCACCTGCACCACTTCGCGCTGTGGTGGCCGTGGAAATTCATCGAAGTGGACGGCAAGCGCCACAACTCCTGGGAAATCCAGAACGGTGAGGGTGCCCATGTCGCCGATGGCGTGGAAGTCGTTTCAAAAGGTCCGGATTCCATCCAATGGCGGATCGCCGGCCACGTGGAGGCACGCGGCAAGGACACGGAGCCGCGCGTCGTCATTCGCGAAAACACCGATCTGGCCATGTCATTGCTAGATGACCAGACGATCGCCCTCGACCTCACCATCCGCCAACGCCCGGACAACGCCAAGGTGGTGATCGGCAAGAACCACTACAGCGGTCTCGGCTGGCGCGGCACCCCGGAGTGGAATGGCGAAAACAGCAAACTCGTCACCAGCGAGGGCCACAACCGCGACAACGGCAACGGCCAGCCGGTCCGCTGGATACTCATCACCGGCGAACAACCCGGCGGAAAGGCATCGGTGGTCCTCATGAGCGCCGCATCCGAAACCGGCGAAGCCGAGCGCATGCGCGTCTGGAACGCGAAAATGCACTCCGGCCATCACTTCGTGAATCTCAACCCCGTCGCGCAACAATCCATCCCGCTGGACGAGGAACACCCGGCCGTCTCGCAGCGCCGCTACCGAATCGTCACCAGCGACCGCGAGATCGACACCCAGCAAGCCGAAGCCCTCTGGAAATCCTGGCTCGGCAAGTGAGGTTCAGCCATTCGTCCCCACCGCATGCACGCCGATGCGGTGGCGCTCGCACAGATCGGCGAGCTTTTCCTTCTCTAACAACAGCGTCTTACCCGCCTCGATGGCGATGGCGGAGACACCGGCCTCGGCGCAATTCTCGATGGTCTGCGGGCCGATGACCGGCACGTCGAAGCGGAAGTCCTGGTTGGGCTTGGAGACCTTCACCAGCATCACGTCTTTGCGCCGACCGAGTTCGCCGCCGCGGCGGATGCACGCATTGGTGCCCTCGAAGGCCTCGACCGCGAGCACCGTGCCGTGGCGCACCACCACGCTCTGGCCGATGTCGAGCGCGCTCGTCTGCTTGGCGATCCTGAACCCGAAGTCGGCATCAGCGAGCTGGCGTTTTTTGAACTGCGGCCCGCAGACGTGCCCCGCGGCCGGCAGGTGGTCCTCCAGAAACGTGGTGGCGGAAAGCACCGTGATGCCGTCCTTCGCCAGTTCGTCGGCAATGCCGCCGAACAAGGTTTCGGCATTCCTTTCCCGCACCCGCGCCAGCATCATCAAGACTCGCAGGTCGGGCCGGAGGTCGAACAGGTTCTTCGGCGAAATCTGCCCCATCATCACCGCCTCGGTGACGCCCTCGCGCTTGAAAAAACGGATCATTTTCACGAGCTGGGCCACGCGGAACCACTCGGTGGCGTCGGCCAGAGATTCGAGTTCCGGCCGCGTTTCGCCGTGAAATGCCGCCACCGCCAGCTTCACGCCCGGGCACTCGCGCCGCGCGGCGTGCAGGAAGGTCTCGGGATACACGCCGTTGCCTGCGATGACGCCGATGGTGCGGGAATGGGACATGGTCGGTCGTTTCGAAAACCATCGCCGCCCGCCGGAACCGGAAAAGTAGCGGCTGTGGGACTCGAACCCACACTCGTTAGAACTCGATTTTGAGTCGAGCGCGTCTACCAATTCCGCCAAGCCGCCTTGGTGCGGCGGAATGTGGCGCGGACCCGCCCCGCAGCGCAAGCGGATTTCCACCGGAGAAACGGCATGCCATCCTTCACATGCGGTTCATTTTCTCCCGCTTGAAAAGCGCATCGGTGTTGTGACGGCAATCGCCGCACGCCTCCCTGTCCAACAGTCCGGCGATGAACCTGCCGAAAAATTCCGCCCCCGCCTGCAGCGCGGCGATCTCTATGAACTCGTCGGCGGTGTGCGCCTGGTCGATGGAACCCGGACCGATGCAAATGGCGGGCACGCCGGCGGCGGCAAGGTGGGCGGCATCGGAAAACCATGGTGCGCCGGTGGTGGTATTGCCTTCGCCGGCTTCCAAAAGACGCCGGATCATCGGATGCTCCGCCGGAGTTTCCATCGGCGGGTTTTCGTGCGGATTGACGATTTCCACCGGCAGGCGGTGATCGTGAATCGTCTGTTCCAGCAGCCGCAACGCGCCGCCGGATGCGGCGAGCGCGGGGGTGAGGCGGATGTCGATCTGTGCCTCGGCGAGGTCGGGAACGATGTTCGGCCGCGAGCCGCCGCGGATCACGCCGATATTGAGCGTCGATCCGCCGAGCACCGGGTGTCGGTATTCGGAAAGCGCCGGACGCACTTCGCGGTCGAGCGTGTCGAGCGCGCGGGTGAGCTTGAGAATCGCATTGTCGCCGCGCTCGGGCATCGAGCTGTGCGCGGCACGACCGGTCGCCCGCAAGGTGGCCCATAGCGAGCCCTTGGTCACATGCACCACGTCGAGCGAGGTCGGCTCGCCGATCACCGCGAATTGATAGTCCGCCGCATGTTTCGCCGCGAAATCGCGCGATCCCCACTGGCCGGATTCCTCGCCCATGAAGGCGACGAAATCCAGCGCCACCGGCATGTCGCGCAACATTTCGCGGTGTTGCAAAAGTCCCCACAGCATCGCGGCCATCGGACCTTTTGTATCGCAGGCTCCCCGGCCCCACACGCGGCCGTCGCGGATTTCCGCGGCGAAGGGATCGATCTCCATGCCACCCACGCCCACGGTATCGAGGTGCGGCCCTAACAGAACACGCGGGCGGCCGTCGCGCGGCGCAAAGCGGGCGATCAGGTTCGGCCGCCCGGGGCGTATTTCCTCCAGTTCCACCTCCGCGCCGAGCGAGGCGAGCCAGTCGGCGAGCACACGGGCGATTTCCCCCTCGCCGCATTGGTCGGTGCCGGGAGCGTTGTCGGGATTCACCGATGGGATGCGGATCAGATCCTGCAGCAGTTCCGTCACATTGGCGGGATTCATGGGCGCAGCATCGGCAGCGGCCTCCAATTTCACAAACCCGAATTCCCGATTGTGGCTGGCGGGGCACGCGGATGGCGTGTATCGGGACGGCATGCCCACACCGGATTACTTTTCCTGCGCCGTCATCACCGGAGCCTCCGCCGGGCTCGGTGAGGAATACGCCCTGCAACTCGCTCCCGTCAGCAATCACCTGGTGCTCGTCGCGCGGCGCGCCGGGTTGTTGGAAAACCTGGCGGACCGCATCCGCACGGAGTTTCCGAAAACCGCCGTCTCGGTGATCGCGGCGGATCTATCAGATGCTGGCGAGCGGCGCAAGGTGGCGGCCACACTGCAGGAAACCGGGCTGAGGCCGGACCTGCTGGTGAACAACGCGGGCTTGGGCGACTACGGCGAATTCGCCACCGCCGAGTGGCCGCGCATCGAGGCGATGTTGCGCGTCAACATCGAGGCGCTCACCCATCTCACCCACCTGTTGCTGCCGGCCATGCCGTATGGTGGCGCGGTGCTCAATGTCAGCTCGCTGGCCAGCCTGCTGCCGATCCCCGACTTCGCGGTCTATGCCGCGACCAAGGCCTACGTGACGAGTTTCTCGGAAGCCCTGCGCATCGAGTTGCGAGCGAGTGGCATCCGCGTGCTCGCGGTGTGCCCGGGGCCGGTGCACACCGAGTTCGGCACCGTGGCCCGGCGCGACGAAACGATGCCCGGCATGCGGACGCACCCGTGGTTTTATGTCCCGAGTGAGCAGGTCGTCGCCGAATCGTTGCGGGCCCTAACAGCCGGACGGGCGCGGGTTTTCCCCGGCCTCAGGATCGCGGCGGCGGCGCTGGTGATTTCCGCCATCCCGATCGTCCTGATGCGGACGATCATGGAACGGCGACCGCGGAAATGCTGACTGCCTACTTCAGGAAACTCTTCAGCATCCAGATGGTTTTCTGGTGCAGCGTGATGCGGCCGATCATCAGGTCCTGCGTTTCCAGGTCGTTGACCTCTTCGGCGAGGTCGCGCGCCTTGACCGCGTCCGTCACCACCTTCTCGTTGCCGGCCAGCACCGCCTTGACGTAGCCCTCCTGCGATTGGGGCGATGACAATTCGCGGATCTTCGCCACTTCGGCGAAGGTGCCCACGCCGCCGATGGCATAATCGCCCAGCGCGCGGATGCGTTCGGCGATTTCGTCCACCGCGGCGAACAATTCCTCGTATTGGGTTTGGAACGCGGTGTGCAGCGCGAAAAACCCGGGACCCTCCACATTCCAGTGCGCCTGGTGGGTGAGCGCCATCAGCGCGTAGGAATCGGCGAGCACCTGGTTGAGGGTTTTCGTCAGGGCGGCGGGTGTTGCGGTGTCGTTTGTTTTCTTTTTCATGGCGTCTTGTTGGAAACCATCCTCGCAGCACTCGTCACAAAATCAAGTAGCGGGATGATTGCATTCCTCAAGCGGCCTTGGTTCGCTCGCCGCGTGAGCCTTGTCACCGCCCCCTGTGTTACGAGTCTTTCCGCATGGAAGGAACGGGCGTCGTCGCACCGTGCGCGGGCGGAAAAGCACACGCTGCCCGCCCGCATGCGGCGCGCGCGCGGGTTGCCGCATCCGGTGCACGATTTCCTGTTCCAATACTATCCGTTTCCGTTCTCGTTGTTAGAGAACTGGCATCCGGCGGCCGGCGAAGCGCTCGAATGGCCCTCGCCCGCCCCGCCACCGGAGTTTCCGGAGAAGTGGTATGTGTTGGATGACGGCCGCGTCGCACTCGATCCGGGCAGGCTGCCGGAAAAGGCGCGCCAGCGCATGGTTTGGACGCTGGAACTGCTCGAAGCCACCCGCGACCGCGCGCCGAACTTCGGCTGTCACGGCCTGCACGAATGGGCGATGGTCTATCGCGGCCGCGAAATCCGCCACGAGAAAACGCTGCGACTGCGACTGCCGCAGGCGGAGATCGACGCGCTGGTGGAGAGCCGCGCGATCTGTTGCTCGCACCACGACGCGTTCCGGTTTTTCGCACCCGAGGCGCGGCCGCTCAACCGGCTGCAACCGGACATTCACAGCCGTCACCGCCACGAACAACCGGCCTGCCTGCATGCCAACATGGATTTGTACAAATGGGCCGCCAAATCGATGCCGTGGATCGGCTCGGAGTTGTTATTGGATTGTTTCGAGCTGGCGATGCAATTGCGCGCGCTCGACATGCGTGCGAGTCCCTACGATCTAACGGAATGGGCTTACGATCCGGTGCCCATCGAAACCGCCGCTGGCCGCGCGGTTTACGAAAACGAGCAACGTCGTCTGGCGGACGCCGCCGCACCGCTGCGGCAGCGGCTCATCGAGGTCTTGCGGCGGATGATCGAACCGGCCGCTTGAACTCGTATTCAAACCGTGCCGAACATGCGGTCGCCGGCATCGCCGAGGCCGGGGAGGATGTAGCCGCGTTCGTCGAGACAGCGGTCGAGCGCGGCGGCGAAGATCGGCAGGTCGGGGAAGCTGCCGGATAGCTTGGCCAGTCCCTCGGGCGCGGCGACCAGGCAGGCGAAGCGCAGCGATTCCGCACCGGCCTCGCGCAGCCGCCGCACGGCCTCAGCGGCGGATCCGCCGGTGGCGAGCATCGGGTCGAGCACGATCACGTCGTGTTCCTCAAGCCGCTGCGGATGTTTCAGGTAATAGGATTCCGGCAACAGCGTTTGCTCGTTGCGGGCGAGGCCGATGTGGGCCACCGACGCCTGCGGAATCAGATCGAGGAAGCCGTCTAGAAACGCGAGTCCGGCGCGCAGCACGGGCACCAGGATGATGCCGCGGGCAAGTTGTTTCCCGGAGGTGATTTCCAGCGGCGTCTGGCAGGCGACCACCTCGGTGGCGAGATCCGCGGTCACGGCGGGCACCATCAGCGAGGCGACGCGGCGGATGCGCTGGCGGAATTCCGATGAAGGGCAGTCCGCCTCGCGCAGCCGGGTCATTTCCGCAGCGACGAGCGGGTGTTCCACGAGCTGGAAATTTTCCGGATGCTTCATCGCTTGAGCAGTTTGCGCAGTTCGGTGGTGGTGACGCCTAACATGGCGGCGGCCTCCTTGAGTTCGCCGTCGCTGCGCTCGACGGCGCGACCCGCCGCCTCGCGGGCGAACCAATCGAGCAACCCGGTTTCGCCGGTGGGCGCTAGGTTGATGATTTCATCGAGCGCGGCGCTGAGCGCGGCGGGCGATTTCACCGGCACCGAGGCGAGCGGGATGTCGGCGGGCAGCAGGATGTTGGAGGTGGCGAGCGCGCAGGCGCGGGCGATGGTGTTTTCCAGTTCGCGCACGTTGCCGGGCCATTTATGCGATTGCAGCGCGCTGATCGCCTCGGCGGTGAGGCGGATGCGCGCCATGCCGTTCTTGCGGGTGATGCGCTGCAGGAAAAACTCGGCCAGCAGCGGAATGTCCTCGGGGCGCTCGCGCAGTGGCGGGATACGGATTTCCACCACGTTGAGCCGGTAGTAGAGATCCTCGCGGAAACGCCCGGCGGCCACTTCCTCGGCGAGGTTCTTGTGGGTGGCGGCGATAATGCGCACATCGGTGCCGAGCGTCTCGTTCGAGCCGACGCGCGAGAACGAACCGTCCTGCAGCACGCGCAGCAGCTTCACCTGGATGCCCAGCGGCATGTCGCCGATTTCATCGAGAAACAGGGTGCCGCCGTCCGCCTGCTCGAAGCGCCCGGCGCGGCGCGCGATCGCTCCGGTGAATGACCCCTTCTCGGGCCCGAAAAGCTCGCTCTCCAGCAGGTTTTCCGGAATCGCCCCGCAGTTGATGGTGATCATCTCGCGCTGGCGGCGCGGGCTGTATTCGTGCACCGCCTTGGCGACGAGTTCCTTGCCGGTGCCGCTCTCGCCGGCGATGAGCACCGGCGCGTCCGACCGCGCCACCCGCCCCACCAGCTTGAAAACGCCCTGCAAGGCGCGGGAAACGCCGATCATTTTCACCCGGCCGTCGTGATTGGGCAGCTCGGCATCGGTCTGCCCGGCGCTGCGGCGCTCCTCGCGCGTCTGCAGCGCGTTTTCCACCACCGACCGCAATTCGAAGGCGAGCGATTCCTTGCGCAGCACGTCGTGCGCGCCGCGCTGGGTGGCCTCGATGATCTGGCCGGTGGTGGGGAAGCCGGTGGTCAGCACCACCAGCGTTTGCGGGCTCTGGCGCATCACCCGGTCGAGCAGGTCCATCCCGCCGAAGGGCTCCATGTCCATTGCCGCCACGATCACGCCGATCTCGGTCTTTTCCACCACCTTGAGCGCGTTGGCGGCGTTGTCGCAACGCAGGATCCGCAGCTTGTCCGCGGCCAAATGGCGCGTGGCCCAGTCCAGGAAATCCAGGTCGGGATCCACCAGCAACAGCGTGTCATCAGCGGGTTTGTCGGGCATCGCGCGCGAGGCGGAGTCAATCAGGGCGTTTGCGGAAAACACGCAAAAAATCCGGCCCGGGGGAATCAACCTGAATCCAGAAATGAAAACCACGGATTACACGGAAGACACGGATTAGAAGAGGTTTATGAACTTGTCCGCCAACCCGACGGATAGGTCGTACGGTTCATGCAAATCTTTGACAATCCGTGTAAATCCGTGAAATCCGTGGTTCCTGTTTTTCCCTTCGGGATCACGACTTGAGGCGCCTCTTGCCGGGATCTCTTGAATCGTAACCCCTA
>DATISV010000331.1:0-1584 GCA_035468505.1 Luteolibacter sp.
GACCGGATGAATTTTCCGGAGCTGCCCGATGACATGCCATCCGGTGCCGGGCGGCGACAGTGGTTGGAACTCAACCGCGTGATCTGCGATGTCTGCGAGCCGCGCATTTCCCACCGCAACATCACCACCGCCGACCAACTCGCCGAGGCACTGCGCCGCATCAGCCGCGGCAAGCGCGGCCGCCGCGGCACCGCGCTGGTGTGGGCCGCCACGCTGATGCTCACCGGATTTTCCGGCTGGGCCATGTGGCAGGTGGCGGAGGATGACGGCTGGTTCCACGAGCGGCCGCGTGTCACGGTTTTCAATCCGCCGACGGCGGTCGGGCAGTTCCGAATTGTCAGCACGCCGGAGGGGGCGGACGTGATCGATCCACAAGGCGTGGTCATCGGCACCACCCCCACCCCCACGCTCACGGCGGAGGTCGGCACCGAGGTCGTGTTCACAATCCGCAAGAAGGATTACCAGGACTATCCAGTGCGAGAGCGCATCGGCATGGAAGCGGTCAATGAGCCGATGATGATCCCGGTTTCCATGAAACCGTTCCAGCCGCCGGTGGCCGGCGAATGGTGGGAGGACCACTTCGGCAACCGCTACCGGCCGGTGGAAAACCACCACATCGGCGGCACTTATGTCGACCGCGCGACATGGGAGGAATTCATCGCCGACGGCGGCGCCGCGGCGGGGGGCGAGACCGAAACGCTGGCGTTCTCGCAGGACGGCACACCGGTGGACGTGGTGCTCGTCACCGCCGCCGGTGCCGACGCGTTCTGCCAATGGCTGCGCACCGGGGCGATCCGCGAAGGACGGCTGACCCAGGAGTTCGAAATGCGGGCGGTGCGCGACAAGGACTTCGATCACCCCTCGCTCGGCTCCGGTGCGCGCGAAGGGCGGCTCAGGCCGTTCCGTGTGATGGTGCGCCGCTTCAACCCCGGCCGCCTCTCGCTGACCACCGAACCCGGCGGCGCGGAGGTTTATCTCAACGGCCAATATGTCGGCACCACCGACAGCACGCTCGAACTCACGGAACTCAAGCCCGGCACCCTCAAGCTGCTGCTGGTGCTGGAGGGATACAAACCGCTCGCCAGAACGCTCAAACTCGGCGAAGGGGCATCGCTGGAGGAAAACCTCAAGCTGCTGAAAAACGAAGGCGTCGTGTTCGGCCGGCCGTGGGAAAACGGGATCAAAATGCGCTTCGTGCCCGTCCACAACGACCTGATGGCCGCGGTGTGGGAAACCCGGGTCAGCGATTTCGCGCTGTTCGTTACCGAAACCGGCCGTCGTCCGCCGCCCTCTCCCACCTTCACGCAGGAGCCGGACCACCCGGCCGTC
The DNA here is from genome assembly GCA_035468505.1 of Luteolibacter sp. Lineage (GTDB taxonomy): Bacteria > Verrucomicrobiota > Verrucomicrobiia > Verrucomicrobiales > Akkermansiaceae > Luteolibacter. Next base: position 1,330 of record DATISV010000331.1, read on the forward strand.
AATGTCTCGCGCAAGGACGCGCGGGCGTTCTGCGACTGGCTCACCCGCCGCGAGCGCGAGCAGGAGCGGATCGGAGCCACCCACCAATACCGCCTGCCCACCGACCTCGAATGGAGCATGATGTCGGGCCTGGAGGACGAGGGCGGCATCAGCCCCGGTTGGCGCGACGCGCGCAAGCGGTCGGTTTTCCCATGGGGTGTTTCGTGGCCGCCCGCCGGCACCCCGGGGAACTTTTCCGACGACAGCGCCGCCAGC
>DATISV010000332.1:0-7266 GCA_035468505.1 Luteolibacter sp.
GGCACGAATTCCGCCAAAATCACCGCCACATCCGCGAACCGCACCGCCATCAGCCGCAACAGCTCGAAACCCACCCCCGGCTCTTCCGGATCCGGCACATCCAGCCCCGCAGGCGGGATCACTGAGAGCACCAGTGCGAAAAACGCCGCCGACATCCCGAGCGCCGCCGCCGGCCGCATCCCGCGCAGGAAAATCCCCAGCGCGATGCCACGGAAAAACACCTCCATCACCATCGCCAACAGCCATGCCATCAGCAGGGCACGCAGCACCATCCCCGGCAGCTCCGGCCCCGGATCGCGCAGTTTCACATATCCCGCCGGCACCATCGCGATGCCCAGTGGCAGCAGCAGACCCGCCGCCAGCAGAAATCCCGCCAGCGCATGCCACCCGCCGCGCGGGTTTTTCTCCAGGCCCTGCCCGCGCCCGCCCGTCCGCGCGCCATCCGGCAGCCGCACCTGCCACGGGCCCGCCGCCGCCACGCTACGCCGCGCGTGAATCCATTCCATCCACGGGAAAAACAACACCACCGCCGCCAACAACAGCCCCGCCGTGAAAAACGCCGGAAACTCCGCCGCCCGGCACAGCCCCGCCAGCCACTCGAACAACCCGTTCGTCGTCTTTCCCTGCGACACCTCCGCCAGCGCCTTGCCCGCATTGAAAAGCAGCGGCGCGATCCACGACCCCAGCCACACCGAGGCCGCGGCATACAGCCACACCTTCAGCACGTCGCCGAGCGCCTCGTTCCGCATGAAACGCATCCTGCCAACTCCGCGTTCATGTGAAAAGCCCGCGTTCGCGTCATCTTTTTGCCATCGCTTCCCCGCGTGGCTCGCGCTAAATATCCACCCATGAACCGCACCGAACCCATCGGTCCCATGCGCTGCGTCTGGGGCGAAGGCCCGATCTGGTGGAACGGCGCGCTCTATTTCGTCGATATCGAGAGCCACCTCGTCCACCGCTTCGATCCGGCCGACGGCTCGGCCAGGACCTGGGACTGCGGCCAGCGCGTCGGCACCGTCGTCCCGCGCGCCCGCGGCGGACTCGTCATCGCCGGCGATCACGGCTTCGCGTTTCTCGATGAGGAAACCGGCGCGCTCACCCCCGTCGCCGATCCCGAGAGCCACCTGCCCGACAATCGCTTCAACGACGGCAAATGCTCGCCCGACGGCCGATTCTTCGCCGGCACACTCAACCTCGCGAAACAGCCCAACGCCGCCAAACTCTACCGCCTCGATCCCGATCTGACCGTCCACGAGGCCTTCGGCCCCGTCACCAACTCCAACGGCATCGTGTGGAGCGCCGACGGCAAGTCATGTTATTACATCGACACCCCGCGCCGCGAGGTGCTCGCGTTCGATTATGACAACGGCTTGTTGTTGGATCCGCGGGTGGCCTTTGCCACCGGCCACATCGACGCCTCGCCCGACGGCATGGCGATCGACGCCGACGGCCACCTGTGGATCGCCTTCTGCCACGGCGGCTGCGTCTCGTGCTTCGATCCCGCCACCGGCGACGAACTCCACCGCCTCGCCATCCCGTGCCTGGAAACCACCGCCTGCGCCTTCGGGGGCCCGAACCTCGAAGACCTCTTCGTCACCACCGGCGTGCACAAGACCGCCAGGGAGGAGCACGCCGGCCGCCTCTTCGTGATCCGCGGCCTCGGCATCCACGGCGTGCCGGCCCATGCCTTCGCGGGGTGAGGGAGCGGTCAGTCTTTTTCCAGCCGGATCGCGGTCGAGCGGCCGTGGGCGTCGAGGCCTTCGATGCGGGCGAACTCGGCGACGACGGGCAGCGAGGCTTTCACCGCCTTGCGGTCGAGTTTCACAATGCTGGTGCGGCGTTGGAACTGGTCGGCGCGCAAGCCGGAGAACGAGCGACCTGCGCCACCGGTGGGCAGGGTGTGACTGGGGCCGGCGAGGAAATCGTCGACGGCGACCGGCGAGAGATTTCCCAGATAGATCGCGCCGGCGGTGCGGATTTGGGCGAGGCGTTTTTTCTCGTCGGCGCAGATGAGCGACAGGTGCTCGGGTGCGAAGGCATTGGCGATGGCGACACCTTCGTCGAACGATTTCACGTGCAGCAGGAAGGTGCCGGATTTCAGCACCTCGCGGATGATGCGGGCGCGGGAGAGTGTGGCGGTCTGGCGCTCGATGGCGCGTTTCACCTTGCCAAGCAGTGCCTTCGAATCGGTGACGAATCCGACCACGCTGTCGCCGCCGTGTTCGGCCTGGGCGAGCATGTCGGCGGCGATGAAGTCGGCGTTGCCGGTCTTGTCGGCGAGGATGAGGATTTCGCTCGGGCCAGGGAGGAGGTCGATGGACACCGCGCCGACGAGCTGGCGTTTCGCCTCGACGACAAAGCGGTTGCCGGGGCCGAAGATGCGGTCCACCGGCCGCACCGACTTGGTGCCGAGCGCGAGCGCGGCGATGGCCTGTGCGCCGCCGATTTTGAGCACTTCGGTGGCCCCTGCGGCCTTGAGCGCATAGAGCAGCGCCGGGTTCACCGAGCCATCCGGCCCGCACGGGGTGGCGGCGAGGATTTCCGGCACGCCGGCGGCCTTGGCGAAGCCGGCGGTCATCAGCGCGGTGGAAACCAGCGGGGCCTTGCCGCCGGGAACATAGACGCCGACGCGGTCGAAGGGCGTGAAGCGCTCGCCGACGATCGCGCCTTCGGAATTGCGGTCGGACCAATCCTTGCGCAGGCCGCGTTTCGCGAAGGCGTGGATGTTTTTCAGGCTGCGGCGCACCGCCTCGCGCGTGGCCGGGGTGACCGCCTTGCGCGCGGCGGCGAATTCCTCATCGGAAACGAACAGACCCTTGGGTTCGAGCACCGCGCCATCGAAGCGCCGGGTGTAAGCGATCAACGCCTCATCGCCCTTGATCGCCACCTGCGCGATGATCTCGGCGACCAGCTCGCGCACGCCGGCCTCGGGCAGTGCGCGGCGATTCAGACGACGGACGAACGACGCGTATCCCGGATCGGTGTGACTGAGGAGTTTCATGATGGTTCCGCGGGCCGAAGATGCACGCGCAGGCCGCGATGAAAAGCGGATGATTTCCTACGCGCCGCGCATCAGCGAGATTTCCGCGAGGGAAACCATCGCCTTGAGCAGGTCTTCGCGCGGGGCGTTCTTGAGGTCGGCCACGCTCACGGCGCGATCGAGCGTGAACTTGCCGGAGCGGGTGCGGCGCAACGCGCTGAGGTGGCCGCCGCAACCGAGCCTGGCACCGATGTCGTGGGCGTAGGTGCGGACATAGAAACCCTTCGAGCAGTTCACGATGAAATCGATTTCCGGCAGCGCGATGCGCGTGACCTGCCAGCCGGTGACGCGCACCGGACGCAACTGGCGCTCCACTTCCTGGCCCTTGCGGGCGAGCTTGTAGAGCGGCACGCCGTCCTTCTTGATCGCGGAAACCATCGGCGGCAGCTGCTCGAACTCGCCGGTGAAGGCATCGAACGCGGCGTGGATTTCCTGTTCGGAGAATTCCGGCACGGGATGTTCTTCGAGCACCTCGCCCTGGCGGTCCTGGGTGCTGGTGACGGCACCAAGCGTGAGCGTGCCGACGTATTCCTTGTCTTCGCTCATCAGCAGGTCCTGGATCTTGGTGGCGCGGCCGACCACCAGCATCAGCAGCCCGGTGGCCATCGGGTCGAGCGTGCCGCAGTGGCCGATCTTCTTCGTGCCGAGCGCGCGGCGGGCGATCGCCACCACGTCGTGCGAGGTCATGTCGGGAGCCTTGTCGATGAGCAGCACGCCGCTCGGGCCTTGGGCTTGAAGGGGATTCTGGTTCATTGAAATTATTATCTAACAGATCAGGCTGGTTGCCGCGCCTCGCTCACCGTTTGGCGCACGACTCCGAGCACTTTTGCCTTCGCCTCTTCGAGCGGGCCGGGCATGCGGATACCGGCCGCCAGCGCGTGGCCGCCGCCGCCGAATTGCGTGGCGATTTTGCACACGTCCAGCTCGCGATCCTTCGAGCGCATCGAGACGCGCACCTTGCCGTCGGGCAGTTCCTCGAAAAACAACGCCAGTCTCACGCCGCGGATCGCGCGGATGATATCGATCAGCCCCTCGCTGTCCTCCGGGCGCAAGGCGAGATCGACGCGCGTTTTTTCCCGCATCTCCCAGTGCGCGACGATGCCGTCGGGTGTGCGTTGGAGCGTGTTGAGCAGCGCGCGCATCAGTTCGAGGCGGCGGAACGGGTTTTCGTCGTAGGTGAGCGAGTTGATGGTGCCCACGTCGAGTCCGCGGCGCACGAGGTCGGCGGCCATCTCGTAGGTCCGCGCGGTGGTGGACGGGTATTGGAACGAGCCGGTGTCGGTGGAAACCGCCACATAGATCGCGTCGCGCGTTTCCTCCGGCAGCGGCATCTCGAGCGCGGCGATCATGTGGTAGAGAATCTCGCCGGTGGCCGGACTGGTGGCGTCGATCAGGTTGAGGTCGCCGTATTTCGGGTTGGAAATGTGGTGGTCGATGTTGAGCCACAGTTTCGCCTTCGAGGCGGCGTGCAGGGCATTGTCACCGAGGCGCGGCTTGGTGGCGGTGTCGAGCGCGATGGCCACTTCCACATCGAGCGGCTCGGCGGGCGGCGACTCGATGCGGTCCGCGCCTTTCAGGAACGCCAGGTTTTCCGGCAGGCCATCCTCGTTGATCAACCGCACCGATTTGCCCATCGCCATCAGCGAGAATCCGAGAGCGATCTGTGAACCGATGGCATCGCCGTCCGGCCGCACATGGCTCATCAGCACGAACGACTGGTGGTTGCGCAACGCCTCGCCGATGGCGGCAAGGTCCGGATTCGTCTGGGTCTGGGTGGATTCGCTCATGGGGTGGAACCGCGTCGCGGGGCGCGGATTCTTCCCGCGAGTCCGGCCGGCGCAAGGTAAATCCACGCCGGGCCGGTTGTTGGTTTGCGCGTGCCAAGTGAATTGGAAATTTGCGGTCTGCTGCTCGATGTCCGGCGAGATTGCCAACATGCGGAACGGCGTTTCGCCCGGCCCGAAGCGATTTGCGGGTCGCCTTGACAGGCTGCACCCGCCACCTCGGCCCGCAGTCGTGCGCACGCGATTGACAAGCCCCGCCTGCATCACGAAGCTCCACCCCACGACAGGGGTGCTCATCGTTCGCAGAGCCGAGATTTTCCGACGCGCGGAAAAGACCCTTCGAACCTGACGCGGGTCGAGCCGCCGTAGGGAGTCGGGAAAATTTTCCCTCCTTTCCGGCCGCGCCTGATCCGCGCGGCTTTTTTGTGAACCAGAAACCATCAATCCCATGATCCGCCCCGAAGAATCCGCCTCTGTCGCCCATGATGAATCGCGCGCCCCGCTGCCCGCTTCCACCAGGATTTATGTGGAGGGGAAAATCCATCCCTCAGTGCGTGTCCCCATGCGCGAGATCGCGCTCTCCGACACCAAGTCCTTCAACGGCCGCATCGAGAAAAACGAAGCGGTCCGCGTTTACGACTGCTCCGGTCCATGGGGCGATCCGGCGTTTACCGGAACGGTCGAGGAAGGCCTGCCCGCGCTGCGCCGCGAGTGGATCATGCAACGCGGCGATGTGGAGGCCTACGACGGCCGCCCGGTCCAACCGCAGGACAACGGCTACCTCTCCGAGAAACACGCCGAATACGCCTCGCAATCCGAAAAGTCCAACCGCCTCCGCGAGTTCCCCGGTCTCACCGCCGAGCGCCGCAGGCCGCTGCGTTCCACCGGCAAGCCCGTCACCCAACTCCACTACGCCCGCGAAGGCATCATCACGCCCGAGATGGAATTCATCGCGATCCGGGAAAACATGCGGCGCGCCCAGATCGCTGACATGAAGGAGGACATCGTCCGCAATCATCTCGACAAACAACACGCCGGTTCCCACCAGCAACCGGACAGCGAATACACTCCCTCCATCTTCCGCCGTTTCCCCCAGCGCATCCCCGCCGAGATCACGCCGGAGTTTGTGAGAGCCGAAGTCGCCGCCGGCCGCGCCATCATTCCGCTCAACATCAACCACCCGGAATGCGAGCCGATGATCATCGGCCGCAATTTCCTCGTCAAAATCAACGCCAACATCGGCAACTCCGCCGTCGCCTCGTCCATCGAGGAGGAAGTGGAAAAAATGCGCTGGGCCACCAAGTGGGGCGCGGATACCGTGATGGATCTCAGCACCGGCAAGAACATCCACGCCACCCGCGAGTGGATCCTCCGCAACTCGCCCGTGCCCATCGGCACCGTGCCGATCTATCAGGCGCTCGAAAAGGTCAACGGCAAGGCCGAGGACCTGACCTGGGAACTCTACCGCGACACCCTCATCGAGCAGGCCGAGCAGGGCGTCGATTACTTCACCATCCACGCCGGCGTGCTGCTGCGTTTCGTGCCGATGACCGCCAGCCGCATGACCGGCATCGTCTCCCGCGGCGGCTCGATCATGGCCAAGTGGTGCCTCGCCCATCACAAGGAAAACTTCCTCTACACCCATTGGGACGAGATCTGCGACATCATGGCCGCTTATGATGTCTCCTTCTCCATCGGCGACGGCCTCCGCCCCGGCTCCATCGCCGATGCGAACGACAAGGCGCAGTTCGGCGAACTCGAAGTCCAGGGCGACCTCACCCGCCGCGCCTGGGCCAAGGGCGTGCAGGTCATGAACGAAGGCCCCGGCCACGTGCCGATGCACATGATCGAGGAAAACATGGCCAAACAGCTCGAATGGTGCGGCGAAGCGCCATTCTACACGCTCGGACCTCTAACAACCGACATCGCCCCCGGTTACGACCACATCACCAGCGGCATCGGCGCCGCCATGATCGGCTGGTATGGCTGCGCCATGCTCTGCTACGTCACGCCCAAGGAACACCTCGGCCTGCCGAACAAAAACGACGTCAAGGAGGGCGTCATCACCTACAAACTCGCCGCCCACGCCGCCGACCTCGCCAAAGGCCACCCCGGTGCCCAATACCGCGACAACGCCCTCAGCAAGGCCCGCTTCGAATTCCGTTGGGAAGACCAGTTCAATCTTTCGTTAGACCCCATCACCGCCCGCTCCTTCCACGATGAGACACTCCCCCAGGACGGCGCCAAGACCGCCCACTTCTGCTCCATGTGCGGCCCGCATTTCTGCTCGATGAAAATTTCGGAAGATGTGCGCCAGTACGCGGCGGAACAAGGCATCGCCGAGGAAGAAGCGCTGGCAAAGGGGATGGAGGAGAAATCGAAAGAATTTGCCGAGAAAGGCGCGGAAGTTTATATCAATGCGTAGTTGAACGGAAATAAAGC
>DATISV010000333.1:0-5161 GCA_035468505.1 Luteolibacter sp.
TCGAACACTCGTTTCGATCGACCCAGGGATTTCGATGGCCGGGCCTATCTGAACCGGACTTTCGGCATTTGGCATGTCGCCGGCGACGACACGCGCCATCTGGTGCGGGTCGAGCTGCGCAACTACGCGGCGCGGCTGGCACAAGAGCGTCGCTGGCACCCGACCCAGGAGTTGGTCCCGCTCAACGCGAAGGCGAGCCGGGTGGAGTTGCGCTTCGAGGTCGGTCGGCTGGAGGAGGTGATGCGCTGGGTGCTGAGCTTCGGCAGTCAGGCGAAAGTGCTCGGACCGCCGGAATTGGTCCGCATGGTGAGGGACGAAATCCAGGCGATGAGCCGCGGTTGATTTCCGCCGGGCAAGTCCCATGGACAAACCGCGATTCGTGGCTAGTCTCCCGGCCATGCGTTTCGCCAATCTGTTATTTCCCTGTTTGCTGTTCGCCACATTCGCGCACGCCGCCGAACCCGCGCCCGATTCCAAGGGCAGGGAAAAGGAAAAAGACGAGGCCAAGGTGGACTTGCCCGAGCCGGTGGTCACCGAGGCGACCGTGACGATCGACGGCAAGAAAATCCCCTACAAAGCCACTACTGGAAAGTTGCTGCTGAAGAAGGACGACGGCAAACCGCGGGCATCGATTTTCCACGTCAGCTACGAGCGCAGCGACGTGAAGGACAAGACCAAGCGCCCGGTGATGTTCTGCTTCAACGGCGGTCCGGGATCGTCCGCCGTGTGGCTGCACATCGGCGTGCTCGGCCCGCGCATCGTCAGGTTCCCCGGCGACGCCACCGCCCCCCCGCGCCCGCCGCTGCTGGTGGAGGAAAACCCGTTCAGCATTCTGGACGTGTGCGATCTGGTATTCGTGCACCCCGTTTCCACCGGCTACAGCCGCGCGGAAAAGGACGTGAAACCGTCGGAGTTCCACGGCCTCGATGAGGACATCGAATCGGTCGGCGATTTCGTCCGCCGCTGGATCAGCGAGCACGACCGCTGGGCCTCGCCGAAATTCCTGCTCGGCGAATCCTACGGCGGCATCCGCGTGGCAGGCCTCTCGCATCACCTGCAATCCCGCTATGGCATGAGTCTCAAAGGCGTGGTCCTGCTGTCGTCGCTGCTCGATTTCGCCACCCTGCTGGAAATCCCCGGCAACGACCTGTCCAATATCATTTACCTGCCATCCTTCGCATCCGTCGCACATTTCCACGGCAAGCTCTCCGGCGACCGCGACGCGCTGGTGAAGGAGGCCACGGATTTCGCCTACGGACCGTATGCCACCGCGCTGCTGAAGGGATCGGACCTCGAAACCGCAGACATGAAAGCTCTCGCCGGCGAATTGGAAAAACTCACTGGCATTTCCGCCGCCATCTGGGAAAAACACCAACTCCGGATTTCCCCCACCCTGTTCCGTGCCGAGCTGCTGCGCGCCGAAGGCAAGGTGATCGGCCGCTTCGACGCCCGCGTCGCCTGGGAAAGCACCGATCCCGCCGCACAAATGCCGGACTACGATCCGTCCTACTCTCTGGCGTTCGGCGCGATTTCGACCGCCATGCTCGACTACCTCGGCCGTGACCTCGGTTACAAGGAAAGCCAGCCCTACGAAATCCTCACCGGCAAGGTCCACCCATGGCGCTGGAACGCGAACAACGCCATTGTGAACGTCAGCAACCGCCTCGCCACCGCGATGCGCGACAACCCGCACCTCAAGGTTCACGTGATGGGCGGCCTCACCGACCTCGCCACACCGCCGGAAGGCGTGAACTACTCGCTGCGCCACCTGCCCAGGGCCACACCCGGTTCGCGCGACAATTTCTCGCTCACGATGTTCGACGGCGGCCACATGTTCTATTTCAACCCGCCCGACCTCGCCAAGACGCGTATCGACCTGCTCGACTTCCTCAAGCACGCCACCCCCTGAGCCCTCGATTTTCCCACCATGTCCATCGCTCCCAAGCCTAACAGCGCCCTGCTCATCGTCGGCCACGGGTCCACCGAAAACCCAGACTCCTCGACGCCCTACTTCGACCACGCCGCGGAAATCCGCCGCCGCAGCCTGTTCTCGGAAGTCCACTGCTGCTTCTGGAAGGAGGTACCCTCGATGCGCGAGGCGCTCTATCAGATCGACAGCGGCGAAATCTACGTCGTGCCCGATTTCATCAGCGAGGGATACTTCACCCAGGACGTCATCCCGCGCGAACTCGGACTCACCGGACCCACCACCACCGTCCGCGGGAAAACGCTCCACTACTGCCTGCCGGTGGGCATTCATCCGCACATGACCGACCTCATCCTGCGCCGCGCCCGCGAGGTCGCGCCCGATGTCGATCCCTCCCAGACAACCCTAATCATCACCGGCCACGGCACCGGGCTGAACCAGAACTCGACCAAGGCGATCAAGGACCAGGTGGACCTCATCGCCGCCTCCGGTGCCGGCTACGCCGCCGTGCTCGACGCCTACATGGAGGAGCAACCGTTCATCGCGGAGTGGGACCAACTCTCCGCCACCCCCAACGTCATCGTCGTCCCGTTTTTCATCTCGGACGGACTCCATTCCTATCAGGACATCCCCGTCCTGCTCGGCATCGAACCCGAGGTCGGCCCCGCCGCCAGCCAGCGCGAAGTCTTCCGCCACAACCCTCACCAGCTCCGCGGCAAGACCCTCTTCTACAGTTCCGCCATCGGCACCGAACCGCTCATCGCCGATGTCATTCTCGACCAAATCGAGGACTTCGATGCGGCGCATAAGTCGCTCTGAAACAATATTCAGTAAACTTAATTATCTATTTTTCGAATACAATGTCGATTGCCCTCAAGTTACAGAATCTCATCGACTCCGGCACCCACCGGATCGGTGAAATCGAGATTCAAACAAACGTTTCCGGTTTTCGTTTCATGCTTTGTCACTGGCAGGATGCGGAAAAATCCCGCGAGCCGGATTTCGGCGGCTTGGAAGTGCACGATGACCCGGCCGCCGCGCGCGATATTTCGACCTATGCCGAGGATGGCAGCTATCGATTCACCAAAGGCCAGGTGAACTTGAAGCGCGGCTGGCTGATGCGGCTGCAATCCTCCGAGGACTTGCGGCTCGCACTCGACCACTTCTACCCCACCGCCGTGGGACTGCACCTCGCCCGCAGCGAAGGGACGCTAGAAGTCGAAAACCTGCGCGACAAACTCAACCGCCAGACCGGCATGTATCGCTACGCCCGCACGATCAGCGATGCCGGGGCCCAGCAGCTCGTCCGCGAGGTGTGCGGACCCGCCCACAACTGCGCCAAGCGCATCCTCTGGCAACTCGATCCCGACACCCCGCTCGATGACAGCGAGGCCAGCCGCTACAACGGCATCCCCGGCGAAGTTGCCGAATCCGAGGCCATTCCGCTGCTCTGCCGCGAAGCCTGCAACCACTTCGTCGCCGAATGCCGCAAGGCCGCCAAGGCGGAGTTCGAGCAAAAACAGCCATAACCCATGCGTCCATTGATGGGTTGGCCGTTCCGGATTGACAAAAACCAACACGTGTAGGATTCCGGCGCGCGTTTTTCCAACCCATCCACCCATCATGAGCCAAGTCCGCGTTCTCCTCACCACCACGTCCTATCAGGACATCCCCGGCCCGCATCACGAATTGCTGGAATCCACTGGCATCGAAATCGTCCGCGAACGCGGTCCGCTCAGCGAAGAGCGGATGCTGGAACTGGTCGGTGAGTTTGACGCCATCCTCTGCGGCGACGACGTGATTTCCCGCGCGGTGCTGGAAAAGGCCACGCCGCGTCTCAAGCTTCTGAGCAAATACGGCATCGGCGTGGACAAGATCGACGTGAATGCCGCCACCGAAATGGGTATTCCCCTCTCCTTCTGCCCCGGCGTGAACCACACCACCGTGGCCGAACACACCTTCGCGCTGTTGCTGGCGCTGGTCCGCAATCTGGTGGAAATCGCCAACGCCACCCGCTCCGGAAACTGGAAGCGCCTGACCGGCCACGAGATCATGGGCAAGACCATCGGCATCGTCGGGCTCGGCCGCATCGGCAAGGAAGTGGCCATCCGCGCCAAGGCCTTCGGCATGAGCGTGATCGCCTACGACATCTACTGGGACGAGGCCTTCGCGTCATCCCATGACGTCGTCAGAGTCGCCAGCGTGGCCGAGATTTTCGAGAAATCCGACGTCATTTCGCTCCACACCAACCTCACTCCGGAAACCCGTGACATGGTGCGCGCGGAAACCATCGCCACCATGAAGGACGGCGTGATCATCCTCAACTGCAGCCGCGGTGAAGTGGTGCACACCGACGATCTCGCCGCCGCGCTCGATAACGGCAAGGTCGGCGGCTACGGGGCCGACGTGCTCGACGAGGAGCCGCCGCGCGCGGACCACCCGCTGCTTAAGGCGAAGAACTGCATCGTCACCTCGCACATCGGCTCGCGCACTTACGAAAGCGTCCAGCGCCAGGCCATGATGGCCGCCCGGAACCTCCTCAATATGCTCCGCGGCGAGAAACCGCTCGCCCAGGTCAACGACGCGCCCATCCCGTCCGCGCTTCTCTAACAATATCATATCATGTCAGAAACCTTCTACGTTGTCCCCGAAGACCAGCACAACGAACTGGTCGCCGCCGTTTACCGCAAGCGCGGTTACAAGAAGTCCGAGGCCGCCGATGGTGCGCGCTTCTGCGCCGAGGCCACCCGCCACGGCATCCGCACGCACAACGCGCTCAAGGCGCTTCACCTCGACCACCTGTTCGGCTCCGCCACCGGCGGCTGTGTGCCCAAGGCGAAGATCGAAAAAGTGAAAACGCGCTTCAAGGGCGCGGAAGTCTGGAACGCCAACAAGAAGCTCGGCCAGGCCACCGCCTACGCCGCCATCGAAACCGCCATCAAACTCGCCGACAAATACGGTGTCGGCATGGTTTCCGTGGACAACGCCTTCCACTATCTCTGGGGCGGCGGCTACGTGATGGAAGCCGCCCGCCGCGGTTACATCGCCTACACCAACTGCACCGCCGCGCTGGCCGAGGTCGTTCCTTTCGGTGGCAAATACCCCACCCTCGGAACCAACCCGCATTCATGGGGATTCCCAACCACCGGTGCCGTCGGCTACCCGGTCGTCATCGACTGGGCCACGTCCGTCGTTGCCATGGGCCGCGTCCAACAGCTCGCCCGCGAAGGCAAG
>DATISV010000334.1:0-4926 GCA_035468505.1 Luteolibacter sp.
CGCGCCAACGGGGAGGACACTATCCCATATCCGGCCGCAGCACAGACCCGCGATCGCGTAGGGTGGCAGCCGATGAACCGCCGCACTCAGGCGAGGTTGGTGTAAACCGCCTGCACGTCGTCGTCGTCCTCCAGCTTGTCGATGATGACCTCGACTTCCTCGATCTGCTCTTCGCTGAGTTCAACCGGCTGGTTGGCCACGCGCTGGAGGCCGGACTTGGTGGCGGAAATACCGAGGTCCTCCACCGCCTGTGAGAGTTGCGCGAAGGCGCTGTAATCGCCCATCACGGTGACCACGCCGTCATCGACATGCATTTCCTCCAGCCCGTGGTCGATGAGTTCGAACTCGATCTCTTCGAGGTTCTTCCCCTCGGGCACGGTAAACTCGATGACCGACTTGCGCGAGAACATGAAGTCGAGCGCGCCGGAGTTGAGGAGCTGGCCGCCGTTCTTGTTGAAGATGGTTTTGATGTTGGTGACCGAGCGGTTCGAGTTGTCGGTGGCCACTTCGATATAAAACTGCGAACCGTGGGGGCCCTTGCCCTCGTAACTGATCTCGGTGATTTCCGAGGCGTCCTTGCCGGCAGCGCGCTTGATGGCTGCCTCGATGTTTTCCCGCGAGAGGTTCTGCGCCTTGGCATTGGCGATGGCCACCCGCAGCCGGGCGTTGGTCTCAGGGTCCGGCCCGCCGTCCTTGGCGGCGAGGGTGATCGACTTGGCGAGCTTCGGAAACACCTTGGACATCGTGGCCCAACGGCTTTCCTTGGCGCGGCGGCGGCATTCGAAGGCTCTTCCCATGGTGTGTGTTCGCGGATGCGGGCGGGCATTCAAGCAGGCCGCCACAAAACCTCAACCGGGAATCCGCGCTGGCATGACCGCGACGATGCCGGCTAACCTGTCCGCGCCGTTGCGGCGGAATTTTCCCATGCTCGCCTTCTCCACCTGCTGGAACAACAGCCGTCACCACGACGGCGAGGAAATGATCCGCGAAATTGTGGACCTCGGTTTCACAAACATCGAGCTGTCGCACGGCATGACGGTGGCCAAGCTGCCCGGCATCCGCCGCGCCTTCGAACGCGGCCTCTTCACCTGCGCCGGCGTCCACAACTATTTCCCCTCTCCGGTGGAGGTGATGATCGACGCGCCGGACGCCTACGAGTTCACCTCGCACCGCGCGATCGACCGCAAGCGGGCGATGGACATGACGCTGCGCACGCTCGATGTGGCCGCGGAGTTCGGCGCGCGCTATCTGGTGCTGCTCATGGGATCGGTGCCGATGAAACCCGCCAAGTGGACGCGCCCGCTCACCGCCGCCGTGGCCGACGGGCAGGCGCACGAACGGAGTTTCACCAAGCGCAAGATCGCCTTCGTGAAGAAACGCGAGAAAACCGGCCCGCTCTATTACCACCGCGCCATCGAGGCGCTGGAGGAAATCGCCGCCCGCGCCGCCGAATTGGAAGTGAAACTCGCCGTCGAGTCGCGTTCGCGCTATGAGGACGTGCCCAGCGAGCGCGAGATGATCGCGCTCCAGCAACACTTCGCCGACAACCCGTGGGTCGGCTATTGGCACGATTTCGGCCACGTCCAGCTCAAGCACAACCTCGGCCTGCTCGATCACGAACAATGGCTCGCCACCATCTCGCCGCACCTCATCGGCGGCCATGTCCACGACGTCGAATGGCCCGCGCGCGACCACCGCGTCCCGTTTGCCGGAACACTCGACTACGCGAGCCTGCTGCGACATTTCCCCGCCGGTTGCCCGCTCGTCTGGGAACTCAGTCCCACCCGCGATGCCGCCGACATCCGCGCCGCATTGGAACAATGGCGCACGCTGTTTCCCGATCGAGCTTGAACGCCATGCGGCAATCGGCGCGTGGTTTTCCGCAAAAAAACAGCGGCATTCCACTTCACTCCGCGTTAGTTTTCCCGGTCATGAATGCCACCCAGAAAGAGGAAATCCGCCGCTTGCTGCACGAGGAGCGCCAGCGCATCGCCACCGAATGGCAGAACCACGGCGGCGAAGGCGGACCGCTCGACAACTGGGAAACCCGCAACGTCGAGGAACGCGCCGTGCAGATCGCCAGCGAAGCCGTCGAACGTCGCATTGCCCACGACGACCGCAACCTGATCCACAAACTCGACCACGCCCTTCAGCGGCTCGACGATGGCAGCTACGAAGTCTGCGAAAATTGCGGCAACGCCATCCCCGTCGAGCGCCTGCTGGCCAAGCCCTCGGTCTCGCTCTGCGTCCCCTGCCAGGAAATGAAGGACGCCGGGCTGCTGAGGATGCGTTGAGGGCCGCCCCCTCCTTGCCGAAAACCCCGCATTTTCCGCCATCCCATGCGACGGGGTTGACGCCCCGGGGCGGCCATGCACAATGCGCGCCCGCCGCGCGGAAAGAACCGCGCTCGCGAATCCCACCCCAAGCCATGACCACCATCGCCATCAACGGATTCGGCCGCATCGGCCGCCTTGTCTTCCGCGCCCTCGTCGAACAGGGACACCTCGGAAAAACCTTCAACGTCGTCGCCGTGGGAGACATCGTCCCCGCCGACAACCTCGCCTACCTGCTCAAATACGACTCCACGCAGGGTCGCTTCGACGGCACCGTTTCCTCGAAGAAATCCTCGCCCGATCTCGCCGATGACGACGTGATCGTGGTCAACGGTCACGAGATCAAGGTCGTCAGCGCCCGCACTCCGGACGGCCTGCCATGGAAGGAACTCGGCGTCGAGATCGTCATTGAGTCCACCGGCCTCTTCACCGACGCGGAAAAGGCCAAGGGCCACATCACCGCCGGCGCGAAAAAAGTCATCATCTCCGCTCCCGCCAAGGGTGAGGACGGCACCTTCGTCCAGGGCGTCAACGACGACCAATACGATCCCGCCAAGCACCACATCATCTCCAACGCGAGCTGCACCACCAACTGCCTTGCCCCGCTCGTCCACGTGCTGCTCAAGGAAGGCATCGGCATCGAGGAAGGCCTCATGACCACCGTCCACTCCTACACCGCCACCCAGAAGACCGTGGACGGCCCGTCGCGCAAGGACTGGAAGGGCGGCCGCACCGCCGCGCTCAACATCATACCCTCCACCACCGGCGCCGCCAAGGCCGTCGCGCTCGTCTGCCCGGAAGTGAAGGGCAAGCTCACCGGCATGGCCTTCCGCGTGCCGACTCCGACCGTTTCCGTGGTGGACCTCACCGTGAAGACCGTGAAGGAAACCTCGCTGGCCGAAATCAAGGACCTCATGAAGAAGGCCTCCGAAACCTACCTCAAGGGCATCCTCGAATACACCGAGGACGAAGTGGTTTCCACCGACTTCATCCACAGCGCCGCCTCCTCCGTCTTCGACGCTGGTTCGTCCATCGAACTCAACTCGCGCTTCTTCAAGCTGGTGAGCTGGTATGACAACGAGTGGGGTTATTCCAACCGCGTCATCGACCTACTCAACGACGTGGTCAAGAAAGGCATCTGAGTCTTCCCACCAGACATCAATCATCCAACGGCGGCTCCGGAAACGGGGCCGCCGTTCTTCTTTCAGGGGAGCGTGGGCGTCCCGCCCGCATCTTCATTCATAAAACTCCCGTATTGCACTCACGTCCGACAATGTTATCCCACCCCATGCGTCAGCTCCACATCCCTCTCCTCCTCCTCGCCCTCGCCGGCCTGCTCACCGCCGCTCCACGCCCCAACATCATCGTTATCCTCTCCGATGACATGGGCTACTCGGACCTCGGCTGCTACGGCTCGGAAATCTCCACGCCCAACCTCGACCAACTGGCCGCCGGCGGGCTCCGCTACACGCAATTCTACAACGCCGGCCGCTGCTGCCCCACGCGCGCCTCGCTGCTCACCGGGCTCTATCCCCACCAGGCCGGAATCGGCGAGATGACCAACGACGGCGGCCAGCCGGGATACCAGGGCGACCTCAGCCGCAACGCCGTCACCCTCGCCGAGCTGCTCAAATCCGCCGGCTACCGCACCTACATGTCCGGCAAGTGGCACGTCGCCAGAAACCTCGACCCCGCGGGCGACCAGTCGAACTGGCCGCTGCAGCGCGGCTTCGACCGCTTTTATGGCACCATCATCGGCGCGGGCAGTTATTACGATCCGTGGACGCTCACCCGCGGCAACACGGCGATCACCCCCGCCAACGACCCGGAATACCAGCCGGAAACCTATCATTACACCGACGCCATCAGCGACCATGCCGTGAGGTTCGTGAACGACCACGGGAAAAGCGATGACCCCTTCTTCCTCTATCTTTCCTACACCGCGCCGCACTGGCCACTGCACGCGTTGGAAAAGGACATCGCCAAATACCGCGGCAAATACGACGCCGGCTACGAGGCGATCCGCAAGGCGCGCTACGAAAAAATGAAGCAACTCGGAGTCATCGGCGATTGGGAACTCAGTCCACCACCTGAAAAATGGGAAGACATCCCGGAAGAACAACGCGCCTGGGAAATCCGCTGCATGGAAGTCTATGCCGCGATGATCGACCAGATGGACCAGGGCATCGGCCGGCTGGTGGACGCGCTCAGACAAAACGACCAATTTGACAACACGCTGATATTATATCTCCAGGACAACGGCGGCTGCCATGAAGCATTCGGCCGCAGTCCTCGCAAAAACGCGGTCACCGGCATCGAACCGATGGACCGCGACGAACTGCAAAAACAGATGATCCCCGTCCGCACCCGCGACGGCCACCCGGTGCTCACCGGCCCGGACGTCATGCCCGGCCCGGACGCCAGTTACATCGCCTACGGCCGCAACTGGGCCAACGTCTCCAACACACCCTTCCGCGAATACAAGTCATGGAGCCACGAAGGCGGCATTGCCACCCCGCTCATCGCCCATTGGCCCGATGGCATCAAATCGCCCGATATCCTTCCGCAAGTCGGCCACCTGATCGACATCATG